>NZ_JBWJVP010000205.1:0-6603 GCF_056339915.1 Blautia sp. ZXY-1-B12
CATTCTATTTTCTATGCTCCGCAGTATGTGGCAATCGAAAAAGGATATTTTAAAAATGAGGGGCTTGATATGACGCTTATAACTGGCTTTGGAGCAGATAAGACAATGACGGCTGTAATATCCGGTGAGGCAGATATCGGATTTATGGGAGCAGAAGCATCTATCTATGCCTATCAGGAAGGAGCTACCGATCCTGTTGTAAACTTTGCACAGCTTACCCAGCGGGCAGGAAATTTCCTTGTAGCAAGAGAAGAAATGCCGGATTTTAAATGGGAAGATCTGAAAGGCAAGAAAGTCCTTGGCGGCCGCAAAGGTGGTGTACATACATCAATGTAAATTATGAGACGATTGTGATTTTGTGTAATTGGGTAGACGGGTTGAATAGTGCATTTCTTAAATAAAATGTCTCTTTTGATTATGAGGATATTGATTTATAATAAATATATCTTTACATTAGGAGGAAACCATTTTATGGCAAAAATAATTGCATTATTTAATAACAAAGGTGGGGTTAGTAAAACCACTACTACTTTTCATTTGGGCTGGAAATTAGCCGAACTGGGATATAAAACATTGATGATAGATACTGATCCCCAATGTAACCTTACAGGATTATGTTTAAATGCCGATAAGGAAAATAAGCTAACACAGTTTTATGAAGCAAATAATTATAATATAAAATCAGCACTATCACCGGTTCTCAATAATGAAATGCGACCGCTTGAAGCGACAACTTGTTATGAATTTGAACACAACGAAAATCTATTTTTACTTCCTGGACATATAGAGTTTTCTGAATATGACGCAACATACAATATTGCTGAAAATATGACAGGATCTTTAGTTGTGTTGCAAAATGTTCCTGGTGCATTAAGACAATTAATCACTATGACTAGTGAAAAATATCATTTGGATTTTGTTTTACTTGACATGAGTCCAAGCATATCTGCCACAAATGCCAACATTTTGATGGGAAGTGATTTTTTTATTATTCCATGTGCCCCAGATTATTTTTGCTATATGGCCATAGAATCACTTATTAAAGTGTTTCCTAAATGGTGTTCTACTTATGATAATTTGCGAAAAGCAGAGGTTTTTAAAAACGCAATTTACAAGATGAATGATACTGTACCTAAATTTCTAGGTACTATACAACAGCGATACCGCCCGCGAAATGGCTCGCCGGTAAAAGCATTTTCAGAATGGATTGACGATATTAATAAAATTGTTGCAGAAAAATTAGTTCCTATATTGGATGAAAATGGAATGCTTATTCAAAAAAGAACTAATTACAATTTAATAAATATTGCAGATTTTAATAGTCTAATTGCTCAATCACAAATGAACAATACACCTGTTTTTGAGTTGACGCAAGAACAAGTTGAAAAGACGGGGAGTGTCTGGGAAAATATGAAACGTAATAGAGATGATTTTAGTGTTACCTTTGAAACATTAGCAAAAACAATTATCGCTTTGACAAATTAAACAAGTGTGGAGATACCATTGATGTATCTCCACTTATATTTTGCGAAATTTTGTTATCTCTTTCCAGTTAATCGGAAACCCCATATATTCAAAAAGATCATTCAACTTCAAATTTGAATTCCGCTTTTCATATCGGTCAAAAATATGCAATAATTGCTTTTTAAACAGTAAAAAATCAGTCTTTGGAAGTAGATAACGAAAAGTAATGACTACACTAAACAAGTCATTTTTTCCATATATATATTTTGAACCGTTTTTAGAAATGCCTAATTTTTTATGTAACAATGTATCTGGAATGTCAATATATGTATGATAGGAAAACAACCTTTCGTTATGAGCACATACATTTCGGTACAGCGTTAATACCTTTAAATATTTTATCATTTCATTTTTCTTGACATTTCCAAAATCCTGGCAAATTGCTCCCTGCATATTTTGAGGTAAGAATTCAAACATTTTTGATATCTGACCAAAAGTAAGGGTATTCATAATCACCCATAACGGAATATTATGATATTTGTTACGCTGGTAAACAAGATATTCGTGATCCTTGTTTTTGTTTGCCATCATATCTAGCATTTTGATTAATTTGGTAATTCCATTTTTATTTTTGGGAATATTGCCGTAATTATTGGAGTTGAGATATTCTTCTTGACGTTCTCCATGTTTTTTACAGAAGTGATAAGAAATGGACGAACGCATTTTTCTTTCCACGCGGCATAAATACTTAAAGAAAATCCCACGTAACTCTTCATCAAATTCATAAAGAGCAACTATATCTTCAAAACACGCTTCATTAATGTATTTGCGGGTATGAATATCAATAAAAGGATGTTTATATCCACCAATTAATGCATAATAACTGATATTCTGCAGGGATTCTACCGCAAAATCATCATCTGTAATAACTAGATTTTTTTCATTTTTCAGTTTTTCAACTTGTGCGGTATATGTAATAAACGGTTTGCTCATATGTACCTCGCTGCAAAATGTTCCAGATAAAGAAAAAGGAGAGGGGCCTCGGCACCCTCCCCCGATCGCAGGCTTCTCAAGTTTCTGCAATCTGATCACTAAAGATAATATAACTGATATAACTAAGAAAGTCAATCAGAAATCATCTTTGTTTTAAATTATATTCGGCAAGGACATTTTTATACATTGACCAAGGACCAAGGGGGACGGTGTTTGATGGCTCAAATACAGTCCCCTCTGGCTTTTCCCCAGGTATCATCATTCATCCTCAGAATCATCTTCAAGCTTTTTCAGTCTTTTTTTATAAATTTTAGAAGTAAGCGTTAATGCAAGGAAACATAAAATCTCTATAGAAAAAAACATAATAACTCCAGTTGCAATGGAACCGACGAGTTTGTGATAATTCCGATAAGAAATGATAAACCACAAAATCCCCATAACAACTGCGGCGATGCTACTGGCCATGATATTGTTCTTAAAATTTGGTTTCAGCTTTCTGTCCCAGATTCCGTTTCTTATGCATCCTACTGTAAGATATAAAGCAAGGCACATAAATACGATCCATTCTCCGGAAAGATCCTGTTTGCTGTCATTTCCTATGGCTATCTGGGTCAGTATTACAGCCAGCAATCCCCAGAAAGCCAGCCAGCATCCATTGTGCTCAATCTTCAGAAGTTTCAGTTCCTGTAATTCATCCAGATTACTTTTCGTTTTCTTCATCCTCGTCATCCTCCCAAAATAAATCATCCAGACTCTTATCCAAGATACGGCAGATTCTTCGGCATAGCTTGATTGTTGGATTGTATTCACCCTTTTCGATTGCATTCATAGTCTGCCGCGAAATACCGGCAGCCTCCGCCAATGCCTTCTGCGTCATATCCTTTTGTGCTCGTGCTACTTTGATAGCAATATTCTTTGGCAAGCTTGCTTCACCTCCCTGATGACTATAAGATATCATTTATTTGTATAAAAGTCAATTATATTTTACTTTTAGAAATATATAAATGAATTATCAAGAAAAAATGCACCATTTTTGAGTTGAGGGAATATCCTAACAGCAGAAGTCTCAAAAGGAGTATCTGCATGAAAAATAAAAAATGGATTTCACTAGCGGCAGCAGTTATTCTGGCGGTGACTGCGCTGCCGATGACAGCTTTTGCTGCAGAGAAGGATGGGGGAGAGGAAAAACTTACGAAAGTTACGTTGAATGAAGTCGCACACTCAATCTTCTATGCGCCACAGTATGTGGCAATCGAAGAGGGATATTTTTCGGAAGAAGGTCTGGATCTGACATTGATAACTGGATTCGGTGCGGATAAAGTTCTGACTGCTCTGATTTCCGGTGAGGCAGATATCGGATTTATGGGAGCAGAAGCATCTATCTATGCCTATCAGGAAGGAGCTACTGATCCTGTTGTGAATTTTGCGCAGCTTACCCAGCGAGCCGGAAATTTCCTTGTGGCAAGAGAAGAAATGCCGGATTTTAAATGGGAAGATCTGAAGGGCAGGAAAGTTCTTGGCGGCCGCAAAGGTGGCATGCCGGAAATGGTATTTGAGTATATCCTGAAAAAGAATGGTCTTGACCCTGAGAAAGATCTGTCTATTGACCAGAGCATTGACTTCGGCGCTACTGCTGCTGCCTTTACCGGAGATGATTCAGCCGATTTCACCGTAGAATTTGAGCCGTCTGCTACTGCTCTTGAAAAGCAAGGTGCCGGGTATGTTGTGGCATCCCTGGGCGTTGACTCCGGCTACGTACCATACACCTCCTACAGTGCCAGAACCAGCTATATGGAAAAAAATCCTGATATCATGCAAAAATTTACTGATGCTCTGCAAAAAGGTATGGATTTTGTCCAGAGCCACACTCCTGAAGAAATTGCAGAAATCATCGAGCCTCAGTTCCCTGAAACAGATCTGGATACCATCACAGCCATCGTAAAACGTTATTACGATCAGGATACCTGGAAAGAAAATCTGGTGTTCGGGCAGGATGGATTTGAACTGCTGCAGGATATCCTGGAAGACGCAGGAGAACTGAAGGAACGTACACCGTATGCAGAACTGGTCAACACAGAATTTGCGCAAAATGCTTCCTGATGATTTGCTTTCTCTGATCCACCTGTAATTTTAGCCCGATATCCGTATTCTCCCATCCGTTCCTTCATATTGTCAGAGATTTTTGACTTGATTCAGTCAAACCATAATCTTGTATACACTTTGTGTAACAGGTGGTAAAAAGAACTATGTTTACCAGGACTACTATAGTTCCAATTTTGAAAAACGCAGACAGAATTTCGTCATTTTGTCCTGCGTTTTTCTCATGCCTTTTGACAGTTTGACGGAATCCCCGAATACTGATTCCGGCTTTTCGTCAGAATGACAAGAAACAAAAAAAATCTTTGTACGATTCTTCCCTAGCCATCCCCCCTCCTTTTCGCTATACTGTCTACAGATGAAAAAAACAAGTAATCAATCAGCAAAAACACTATGAAATAATTTTGGAGGAATAATAATCATGGCAAGCTTATCATTACAGCACATTAACAAAACTTACCCAAATGGTTTCCAGGCAGTTAAAGATTTCAATCTGGAGATCGAAGATAAAGAATTCATCATTTTCGTAGGACCTTCAGGATGTGGTAAATCTACTACACTTCGTATGATTGCCGGTCTGGAAGAAATTTCCGGCGGTACATTAAAGATTGGTGACAAAGTTATGAACGATGTAGAGCCTAAAGACCGTGATATCGCAATGGTATTCCAGAACTACGCTCTGTATCCTCATATGACAGTATATGATAACATGGCATTCGGACTTAAACTTCGTAAAGTTCCGAAAGACCAGATTGATAAAGCAGTTCGTGAAGCTGCAAGAATCCTTGACCTTGAGAAACTTCTTGATCGTAAACCGAAGGCTCTTTCCGGTGGTCAGAGACAGCGTGTTGCTATGGGACGTGCTATCGTACGTAATCCTAAGGTATTCCTTATGGATGAGCCTCTTTCCAACCTGGATGCTAAACTTCGTGTACAGATGCGTATCGAGATTTCCAAGATCCATCAGAGACTGGGTGCTACAATCATCTATGTAACACATGACCAGACAGAGGCTATGACTCTTGGTACCAGAATCGTTGTTATGAAAGACGGTGTTGTTCAGCAGGTAGATACACCACAGAACCTGTATCAGAAACCAGGTAACTTATTCGTTGCAGGATTCATGGGATCTCCGCAGATGAACTTCCTTGACGCTGTTATCTCCGAAAAAGGCGGCAACCTTATCGCTAAAGTTGGCGATCATGAACTGGCTATCCCGGCTGCTAAAGCAAAAGCTCTTAAAGATGGCGGCTATGTAGGTAAAACAGTTGTTCTCGGTATCCGTCCGGAAGATATCCATGATTCCCAGATGTTCATCGAAGCTGCTCCAAGCGCACCGATGACATCCGTAGTTAAAGTTTACGAGCTTCTCGGAGCTGAAGTATTCTTATACTTCGACGTAAACGGAACTCAGGTTACAGCACGAGTTGATCCTCGTACAACAGCTAAGACCGGTGATCCAATCAAATTCGCATTCGATATGGAAAAATCTCATTTCTTTGATAAAGAAACAGAACTTACAATCTGCAACTAATTTTCAGGAATCTTTAATAAACCCGGGGAGTTTTCCCCGGGTTTTTATGTTATAATATAGAATTGGCTGCCTGATTACTTCGATCAGACAATTTGCAAGGATTGCTATAAGCTGACTCATACCCCAAAAGAAAGGATTGACCTAATGAAAATACAACAGATTTTACAGAAATGCCTGACAGACTGGAAGAATATCAGCCAGATTGATTTCTGTCTGCTGGATTCTGATAACCATATCTTTCTCTCTACCTGTGATAAAAAACTTCCTGCAGAATCAAAACTGGAAGAATTTCGCCAAAGCAGTGCCCTGTGTGTTTCCAATACAAGCTGCTGCCTGTATAAGATCATGGAGAACCATTCCATCTCCTATATTCTGATCGTATGGGGAAAAGCAGAAAGTACTGCTACCATCGGAGAGCTGGCTGTATGCCAGGTACAGAGTCTCCTGGCTGCCTATGCAGAGAAAAGCGACAAGAATACCTTTATGCAGAATCTTCTCCTTGGTAGTTATTCTGA
>NZ_JBWJVP010000206.1:0-16398 GCF_056339915.1 Blautia sp. ZXY-1-B12
TGGCTACGAGTTTTATTTTCGTAGCAAGGTTCAGCGAAGGAACATTCCAAAACGTCCTCTGTTTACTAAAGTCAAATGACTTGGCATGATGCAAAAAATTCGTGATATTTTTTTGCATTTTTATCATTTTTTCTTTTACTTTTGTTAATCCCTTCACTTACTCTGTATTGGGAGAGCTAAAAGCGGACATGATTTTGAAAAATTATGAAAAAGTTTTGTTCCTCTACCTATAAAGCTTTTGAAAGTATATTTACCAACCCCCCTTTTGCAAGTTTTTTCGCAAAAATGAAATATTCCCTCACTAATAGCAGGTTTCAGAGGGCATTTGGACGGTATTTTCGCAGAAAAAATCATTTTTCTACTAATCACACGTGGCAATGGGGATTAGGTCAACTGCTCTTGAAAAAGGGTCAAAAAAGAAGCACCAACTTTTATAGTCAATGCCTGCCATATGTCTCTATTGATTCTGAAAAACTCCTGTGGTAAATCCACAGGAGTGCTCGTCATCTTCTTTATCCAGTTCCAATTCATCGTAGGATGTAACCTCGCGCAGCTCCGCAATATCAAATACGGCAGGACGTGCACCGCAGGAAGTCAAAATCGACTTAGCGGTTTTGCCAGAGACAAATTGTCAAGGACTTTTTAATCAAATTCACAAAAAATCCACAAAAAAGATGCCAGAAGCATTGTATGGCTCCTGACACCTCGTTTGATAGATTACATTTTTCCATTCAGCAGGTCTTTGCAGAGATACGCGTAGTCTGGTAGCTGGTTGATATATGGCTCCCAGCGCCGCTTGATTTCGGCCAATTCCAGCGGATCGGCTGCTTCCAGCGCGTGATCGTTGCCCGTCATATACAAAACATCCGTAGCTACATCGTCCAAACACCTGTAACAGAGATCGGCGGCAGATTCGATTCTGATACCGGTATCCACATAGACTGGATTTACGCCAATCGCCAGCCAGACATAGCCTACCTTGTCCGACCAGAGCAGTTCAAAATCAGGGCTTTGCCGCAGATGTTCCGCAAAGACCTCCTTTACCCGTTCAATTTCATGCTTCTCTTTTTCTGTGTAAAGCATTTTCGTGTCCTCCTTGATAAAAATTTTGGTGTGTACCATCATCAGTTTAGCACAATGCGGCTTCGTTTATCAGTCTGTCACATCTGCTGACTTTCATTTTTGAGCATACGCTTGATTTTATCGCTCATGGTTTCTGTGCTGGTATTGCTGAAATGGACATGAACCTTGTAGGTTGTCTTTCCGATTTTCTTTACCAGCACGGGCGTGGGCCAGATCAGGCGGGGTTTTCAGCTCGGACAGTTTCAAGTTTGTTGTGATAATCATGGGTCTGCGGCTGCGATAGCGGCTGTCGATGACGAAAAACATCTGCTCCATAGCATATTCGGTACTGCGCTCTACACCCAAATCGTCAATGATAAGCAAGTCATACTCATCAAAGCTGGCAATAAACTCCGACCTGTCCTCAGAGAACATCCCGGTCAGGCGGTTCAGAATGATGGGAAAGTTCGTCATCAGCACCGGCTGCCAGACGGGGCCTGTTCGTTGACTGGGCTTTTTTTGACGGTAGTGAAATATCGTCTGAATTTGTCGGCAGTCAATGTGCTTCACGGCGGCTCCCTCCTAAAGCCGCCGTGTCAGCGTATAGGCGTCACTCCTTTGTTGAGGGCATAAGGAACGGCGGCCTTGATGTACTCAAAACCGCCGCAGTCTTTGAAAATCCATTATGAGCGCACGAAGCTGCCTGCCCTGCAACGGTTTTTTTCTTTCCCCGTCTGGCGAGGCAGGATAGCTTGGCATATTTAGTTTAGTCTTGCTCCTGTGCAGCTGCCTCCTTCAGCCGCGAAAAGCTCTCGTTGCTGATGATGTGTTCAATCCGGCAGGCGTCGACCTCCGCAATCCTGGGGTCAACGCCTGCTGCGATAAGCTGCTCGGTAAAGAAGCAATGGCGCTCATAGATTTTTTCAGCCACCTCGCGGCCCACATCGGTCAGATGGAGAAAGTGATCTTCGTCCATCGTAAGAAAGCCGCCGTCTTTCAAAGTGTTTACTGCCACACATACGCTTGGCTTTGACACTCCCATGTGCCGGGCCACATCTACGGAGCGTACCATACCCGTTTTCTTCTGGAGAACAAGGATGGTTTCCAGATAGTCCTCCCCGGACGCATGAAGTTTCATGGAACATCTCCCTTCTAAAACAATTTACACAGCCCAACCAAGACTCTCCTGTTGGATATGGAACAGTTTATGGTACAATCCGTTCTTTTTCATCAATTCATCATGTGTACCGTGTTCCACCAGTCTGCCGTTATCAAGAACGAGAATTTGGTCGGCATCCACAACGGTACGAAGCCGGTGAGCAATCATAATGACCGTCTTACCCTCCACCAGCTTTGCAATGGCCCGCTGGATTAAAACCTCGTTCTCCGGGTCAAGAGATGCTGTTGCTTCATCAAGAAGAATAATCGGGGCATCTTTCAGCAGAGCGCGGGCAATGGAGATTCGCTGACGTTCTCCGCCAGAAAGAGTGCTGCCGTTTTCTCCAAGGACAGTCTGATAACCGTCCGGCAATCTCTGGATAAATTCGTCACAGTATGCCGCCTTTGCCGCCGCCATGACCTGCTCCTCGGTAGCGTTCCTATTGCCTACACGGATATTGTTAAAAACAGTATCGTTGAACAGGGTCACATCCTGGAATACAAAGGACATACAGCGCATCAGGTGTTCCGGTTCAATGGTGCTGACATCCATACCACCAATGGTAATCTGGCCTTTTCTTATATCCCAAAAGCGGGCGATCAGTTTGGAAATCGTGCTTTTGCCGCTGCCGGAAGGCCCTACCAGGGCCGTTACGCTGCCAGCAGGAATAGAAAAAGACACATCCTTGATAACATCGTCCTGGTTATATCCAAAAGTGACATTTTTCAGTTCAATGTCATACTTGGATACATCCTTATCCTCCCCCTCCATAGCGGGCGTGGTCAGCAGGGTACGCATACGGTTGGTGACAGTCTCCAAATGAAACAGAGAAGTCAACTGTGAGAGAATGGCAAGGATTGGGCCGTAAATCTGCGTGGAGAACATGAGCAGCACCAGCAGAGGGAGCAATTCGATTTTGCCGCCGGTTATCAGCACCGTTCCAATGAAAATAGTAATGCCAAGCCCTGCTTGCAGGATCAGGCTGGCTCCCTGAACCAGAATACCGGAGGCCAGTTCCACTTTAATGGCGGTTTTTCTCATGGCCTGGAGTGCTTTATCCAACGCATCAAAGCGGGAACCGCCAAGACCACAAGATTTGATGATCTTAATACCTTCCAGGTATTCCTGAATCTGGCTGGACGCCTCCAGTTTCACATCCACCTGTTTGTCAAACAGATGAAGTTGCAGCTTGCGCCCGCCCAAGATGATAAGGAATGTAACCGGCATTGTGCAGAAAATCGCAAGGGCCATGCGCCAATCAAAAAACGCCAGACAAATACAAGTCAGAGTAACAGAGATTATATTCGCAATCAGCGGCGGGATGGTACTGCTGAGCATGGATTCCATGCTGCTGCAATCTGCCATCATGTTGGTGGTAATATCGGACAAATCTTTTGTGTTAAAGAAGCTCATGGGGAGCTTGCGAAGATGCTCCGCGATCCGAAGTCTGGTCGTGCTGGCCTCCTTATAGGAAGCAATATAGGTTTTCCTATAATCGTTTTTCGCGGCCAGGAATACCAGAATAGCTGCCACCAGCCCTAGGCCCAGCAGCTTCCACAATGCGGCCCACGAAATTGCTTCTCCAGTAAATGGCTTTAACAACTCCCAAAAGAGCAGGCAGGCTACCATAGACGGAAGCAACAGCGCGATATTGGTGATTGTGCAGGCCGTAATCGCTTTTTTCAGGTCGGAGTAGCCTTTCTCCGACAGCATTAACTTTTCTTTCAGCTTACTCATAGATCACACCGCCTTTCCTGTGCCAATTTTCCAGTTGATCGACTCCGTATAGCTGCTCCACATCTGCGCGTATTTTCCGTCCTTCTTCAGCAGCTCGTCATGGGTGCCGGATTCAATCAGACAGCCCTTTTCCATGACAAGGATCTGGTCAGCATTACGAATCGTAGACAGGCGATGGGCGATCATTACAACCGTTTTATTCTGAATCAGCTTTTCAAAGGCTTTTTGAATCAGGTACTCGTTCTCCGGATCACTGAACGCAGTTGCCTCGTCCAGAACGATAATGGGCGCGTCTTTTACGATAGCCCTTGCAATGGCAATCCGCTGGCGCTCACCACCGGAAAGATGGACGCCGGTGCTGCCGATTACAGTCTGATACCCGTTCGGAAGCTGCTCAATAAATTCATGGCATCTTGCAGCCTTTGCCGCCGCAATCACCTGTTCTTCCGTAGCATCTGGATTTCCCATACGGATGTTATCCAGGATGCTCTGCTTGAACAGGAACGTATCCTGAAATACGAAGCTGACCTTATCCATCAGCGCATCCAGCGGAATGTCCCGAATGTCAACGCCGCCGATCTGAATACTTCCGTCCGTCACATCATAAAACCGGGAGATCAGGCTGGCGATGGTACTCTTACCGCCACCGGAGGGGCCGACAATGGCTGTCACCTTGCCCTGATCCGCAAAGAAAGAAACATGAGACAGGGCCTTGACCTGGGAATCGGCTTCGTAGGAAAAGCTGACATCCCGGAAAGCAATCCCATAGTTTTCGATTGCTTGCCGCCGTACTCTTTTCGGGCAGGACCGGGATACGCAGGATTTCATCCATACGCTCCACGCTGCCGTCAATCTGCGTAAAGGACTCCGAGATATACATGATCTTATTCAGAACACCGGAAATCGCATGGACAATAATCAGGTAGAAAATGAATGTCAGCGAATACTCCCTGAAATCCGTAGTATGCATCCCGATCAGAACACCCACCGGAATCAAAAGCAGATAAATATTGTTGATGATTGTGGTAAAAGCAGGCATACAGTTCTGCCAGCCCAATGCGTATTCCAACACGAAAGAGGTATAGTCTGTAATGGATTTGCTCAACCGCTTAAAGGAATCGGCGGTCTGATTAAATGCTTTGATCTCCGACATACCGCGCACATATTCTACGGAGGCGCTGTTCATGTTTTCCTGAGCGGTCTGGAAACGGTGCATTTTTTCCTTTGCTTCTCCGTTGAAGCCCGCAAACTGCACGATAAAGGCCAGAACAATACCGACCAGGCAAACCACTCCATACCGCCAGTCAATTCCGAGAAGAATGATGACCAGAACAAGCGGTGCGACCAGCGAGGCCACAAAGTCCGGGAGCTGGTGAGCGATGAATTTCTCAACGCTTTCAATGTTTTCGTCCATGATCTTTCTCATTTTGCCGCTGCCCAGGGTCAGATGATACCCAAGGGGAATCTGCATGATGTGGTCGGCAAAGGCCACCTTCAATTCATAAAGCGTTCCAAACGCCGCAACGTGGGAACACAACAGGGCAAAAAAGTAAAATACGATGTTCCCCAAAATTCCAGCCAGGGCCAGCCATCCCCAGGTCGAAATCGTGGAAACATTCAAGAGCGACATATCCGGGTAAACAAACAGGATTTCCCGAATGATGTAGTAGATTGATAAGTACGGTACAAAAGAACAGATCGCAGCCAGCGCCGCCAAAAAACCTGCCAGGAACACCAGCCCTTTATGGCCGGAAGCCAGCTCCAGGCAGCGTGCCAGTCCGGTTTTCGCTTTCGGCTGCTTCTCGTTTTGCTGTGCCATTTCTAACCCTCCTTTTTGTCATATCCAATTTTGTCTAAAAGAAGCTCTGCGCCTCTGATTTGAAAATCATCGGTAATGCAGCCGTTCTCCAGGCGTATTGCCCGCTCACAGCAGGCAAGCGCACACTCCGCGTCATGGGTAATGACGATAATGGTGCGCCCCATCTTTGCCAGCTTGCGGATCATCCGGCTGACATTCCGCATATTCGTACCGTCCAGCCCGCTTGTCGGTTCATCCAGTACGATGATCGGCGCTTCGTGCATTAGAGCCACGCCAAGAGCCAGCCGCTGCTTTTGCCCTCCTGACAGCGTAGAGGGATGCTGTTTGATGAATGGCGTCAGTTCCAGGGCCTCCAGGATTTCTTCCGCCGCTTGTTTCCGCTCCGGGTTGACTTCTGCGCCGGTAGTCAATTCGTCAAGCAAGTCCTCACCGAAAAGCTGGCTGTCTAAATCCTGAGGAATGTACCAGACCTTTCCCAAGCGGCCTTTCGGTCTGCAATGCTTTCCGAACAAAACGACTTCGCCGGATTTCTCTTTCAATAGCCCTGCCAGGATTCGTCCTATGGTGCTTTTGCCCGTCCCGTTAGGGCCAATCAGGGCTACCACTTCTCCCTTGCAGCATTGAAAGTCAATATCCTTTGCCACAATCGTCTCACCAAAAGAGTGGTTCAGCTTTTTCACTTCCAGAACAACCTCGCTGGTTGCCGCAGATGGGATTTCCGCCTGCTCGATCTGGTGCAGGTCAGGAGTGCGAAGCCCCAGCACCCGGATCTCCTCATTGGACAGGGCTTTCATCTGCTGCGCGGTAAATTCCCGCACAATTTTCCCTTTCTGCACACACAGGAAGCGGTCTGCCAGATCCATCAGATAATAAAGCCGGTGTTCCGCTATGATGATGGTTTTTCCCTGCTGTTTCAAATCGCGGATAATGTCTGCAAAGCGGTAGGTAGATGCAATATCCAGATTGGCAGACGGTTCATCCATGACATAGATTTCCGGGTCAATCGCCTCCGCAGACGCAATCGCAACTTTCTGGCGCATCCCATAAGACAGGCTGTGCAGACTGTGATCCAGAATGTCCTGAATTTTGATGTCTGCCGCTGCCCGGTGAACATGGTTCTGAATGTCCTCATGGGAATACCCATAGTTCTCACAGCCGAAAGCAATCTCACCAGCTACCTCATTGGCAAAAAACTGGCTCCTGGGGTCTTGAAATACATTCCCTGCGATTTTGCCGCGCTCCCAGGACGGAATCTCTTTCAGCGGTTTTCCGTCCACAAAAACCTCTCCGCTCAATTCCCCCTCGTAAAAGTAGGGGATCAGGCCGTTAATCACTCTCGTCAAAGAGCTTTTCCCGCTCCCTGATGGGCCGGTCATAACAATGACCTCCCCAGCGGCAATGTCTAACGATATGTGTTCCAGTTGATTTCCGTTCCCGCCATAGGAAAAGGTCAGGTCACGGATCATAATTTCTTTTCCCATTCCATTCCTCCTATAAAAGACAGCAGCACACGGCAGCTCCCACGCTGACAACAATCAAAAAGTAATCCAGCGCAGCGATCCGGCTGACATAGTAGCTTTCTTTCTTGTAGGGGCTTTCAATTCCCCTGACAATGGCAGAAGCGGCTAACTCGTCCGCAATCTTTAAGGAGCGGAACACCATCGGAACAATGGCGTATTCCAACGTGTCCATCGGATGCCTCAAAACATTGCCAACCGATTTTAAGAAGCCACGGATTTTCATGGCTTCCCTGACTTCTCCAAATTCATGCAGCACAGTCGGAGCAAAGCGGAGCATGACGATCAAAACAAGCATGATACGGGTGGGGATCGGCATTTTCCTCAAGCTGGCTGTCAATTTCCCGGACGGGATTTTCGCCAGAAGATAAGCAGGCATAGCGGGAAGCAACAGCTTGTAAATCATGCTGAGTAGCAGCGGAGAGGGGATGCTGATCTGATATTTCGTCTCAATCATCAGCCATACAATCGCCACTAAATAGACCGCAAAGCATCCCAGGGCCTGTTTATATAAGCCGAACCAGCAAAGGATCAAAAAAATCCAAAAGGTAAAAATCCCATGCCCTAAAAAACTTGTTGCAAAAAAGGTCACGATACAGGCGCACAGCGTCAGGAAAAAAACTGTGCGCCCATCGATCCGGTCAATCCGTCTTTGCTTTTTTTCTTCGGCCATCATCCTACAATGCCCGCTTTTTGGAAATGCTTTCTGAGCAACCGCTGGCCGAACAATGTACCAAGGATGGCAAGAACCGCAGTAATGGCAATACCCAGAAGCATCAGTGCCGGAGAAGTCACCATAGAGAACTGCATATTCAGAGTATTTGCATCAAAACCGCTGCTTGCTGCCATTTCCTGATAGCTGTCCCAAGACCACCACAGCGGTACGGCACAGCCTACAAAATTTCCGATTGAGTTGACCATCCAGCCAATTCGGTTGCGAACTGCACTTCGGTATGTATTCTTGCCAACCATGCATAACTCGGCAATGAGGGCTACAATCAAGAAATAGGGAACCAAGAACATATAACCCATAACACCTTGGATTAGTCCATAAACCGTAGCCCAAGCAAACAACAATCCGTGTTTGTTAATGCGATTTGCCGCAACCAAATAAAATGTTGCTCCAATAAAGGCATCAATACCAGCAGAGCCGTATAAATATACTGCTGGGAAAGGCAATGTAACCGCACCAATCACCATTGCAATTGCGAAATTGATGACCATCATTGCGGCAATCGTCATAATATCGCGAATGCCAAACTTTTTCTTCACCGTTTGTTCCATCTTTGAAACCTCCTTAAAATAAAATGACAGTGTAGTTAGCAATATCTAACTACGTTGTCATTTTACACCGGTTTGCAGTCTCTAACTACTCCAAAGGGTAAAGTAAATCAAGAAAACAGCCCAAAAGTTAAATCACTTTTTTGCTTTACGGTAATCCTTTGGAAGCATTCCAAACGCTTCTTGAAAAGCCCTCGCAAACTTACTAATATTTGAATAACCAAGTTCACCAGCTATGTGAGTGATTGATTGATCTGTTTCCTGCAAATAAACAGCCGCAAGATTCATTTTATACTTTTTGATATGTGCATAGGGCGTATCGCCATAAATCTGTTTGAAAATAGCTTGAAATGTGACCTTGCTCATTGGCTCCTTTCGCAAAAGTTCTTCTATGGATATTTTTTTGTCGAGGTTTTCTATAAGCTCTTGACGGAGGCGTTTGATGATTTCAATTTGTTCTTTGGCATAATATGTAGCCTCATATTGATCTTCAATCCGCAGTTGTTTGATATGATAAAAGAGTTCCAATAATTTGATACGGAAATAATCTCGCCCTTCAACACCTTTTGCAGCATACAATTCTTCAAAGATATGTAACAACCGCTGTGGTGTCCGACATAAAAACCACTTTTTTTCTAATTCCAATTCTCGTCCGAGATTTAGAACGTCAATGTTGTAGTACGAAAAAATCTGTTGTGTTTCCACATCGACAGAATCCTTATCAATCACACAGCTTAGTCCTACACTATATCCAAAGGGAAAGGAATAGGCCGCAGGAATATTAGCAAGGGCATTGATGCAAAATTCTCCCTCTTTCATGTGGAAAACTTTATTATTTCTTAGCTCAAACTCAACGCGTCCTTTTTGGTAATGACGGATTTCGATGATATTCTTATGAGGAATAGGCTCATGGAATGTATCTGAGCAGTTAAAATCCATAAAAATTAAGTCAATACCAGGGAAAAGAGTGTAGTCATAGAGACGACCTGTTCCATTACATTTATATTCGATTTGAACATAATCATTATGTTCATCAGTTAGCGTAGCATATTCACCGTACCATTCTGTTCCATGTAACTCTTTCACTCATATCTTCCTCCTTTTTGGTTAGCGGTAACTAATTATATGTTAAATTGTTTTTTTGCTCTCGTCAACCTCTGACAACATATTCTTTATATTTCATTTAGGATAAAAGCTCAAGGAAAAGATATGGCGGAATTGCAAAACAAACAGAGGCCGCAAGTAGCAGCCTCCGCTTGCAAAATTATTGATAAATCAGCTCTGTCAGCACGATTTCCTCCGCCTGCGCTTTCAGCGTGTTCATCAGGCCCACCCAGCGCATGGGGTCACGGGCTTTCACTTCCTCAATGACGCCCGCCGTCTCCATCATGCGGAATAGTGAGAACGGTGGTTGTTCCAAAATTATTCCGATTCAGGGGTAATACCGGCAAGCAATGCCGGTGTTAATACACACCGACCCGCAGAGTGCAAAATCCCTCCGTGATTTTCCTCTCCGCTTGCTTGTTGAGGGCAGCGCCCCCAAGCCCCTTTGAACACAGAATTTCATTCTGTGGCTGCGCGTTCTGCGAACGCTTTTGACCAGGACCAGCTTACCGCTGGCCGTGGTCTTTTTCTTGTTCAACATCCTGTTCCTACCTCCATTTTCAGGACCCGATCCACATTGGCCTTTGCCGTTAAAAGCTCCCGCATTTCCTCACGGGAACGCCGGTACTCGGCATAGGTCTTTTTCTTTTCTTCCAGCAGATTTCGTGTACTCTGTCTGCAACTCTTTGACCTTGGGCAGCTTCTTGACACCCATCTCATCAAAGGCATTCTTTGCCGCCTGGTGGATCAGAATTTCTTCCTCATGTTCTTCCCGGAATTTCTTAGAGTAGCCTGCCTTGCGGTATGCCACATAGACCTCACGGGTCTTGGCATAATTTACAATGTGAGTACGCAGAACAGCAATCTCTGCCATGCGTTTTTCAGCCGCTTTGATCTGCACCGAAACGGCCTCCGCAGTTTTTAGGTCAACGCCTGCGGTGATAAGCTGCTCGGTAAAGAAGCAGTGACGCTCGTAGATTTTTTCGGCTACCTCGCGGCCCACATCGGTCAGATGGAGAAAGTAATCTTCGTCCATTATAAGAAAGCCGCCGTCCCGCAAGGTAGCCACTGCATGGCACACGCTGGGCTTTGACACCTCCATGTGCCGGGCCACATCTACGGAGCACACCATACCGCGTTTCTTTTGGAGAACAAGGATGGTTTCCAGGTAGTCCTCCCCGGACGCATGAAGTTTCATCTGAACCTCCTTTACTGAGCCAGCTTCCAGCCGATGGCCTCCTGTCTGGCCGATACAAAATCGGCATACAGTCCCTTTTGCTGGATCAGCTCCGCATGAGTGCCGCGCTGGACGATATGAGCGTTGTCCAGTACAAGGATCTGATCGGCGTTGCGGACGGTTTTCAGACGGTGGGCAATCATGATGATGGTCTTGTCATGGGTCAATGCCTCGATAGCCCGCTGCAATTCATCCTCATTCTCCGGGTCAACGCTGCTTGTTGCCTCGTCCAAAATGATGATAGGTGCGTCCTTCAGCATGGCGCGGGCGATGGAAATCCGCTGTTTCTCGCCGCCGGACAAAGTACCGCCTCCCTCGCCAATCACGGTGTCATAGCCATCCGGCAGGGCAGAAATAAAGTTATGGCAGCAAGCCTTTTTCGCCGCTTCAACCACTTGTTCATGGGTAGCATCCGGGCAGCCAAACTTGATATTGTTCTCAATCGTATCTGCAAATAGGTACACGCTCTGGAACACCATCGAGATATTCTTCATCAGGCTGTCCAGCTTGAAATCCCGTACATCCGTACCGCCTATGGTAATCTTCCCGGCATTCACATCCCAAAAACGGGCAATCAGGTTGCACATCGTTGTCTTTCCTGCCCCGGAAGGGCCGACAATGGCCGTAGTCGTTTTTTCGGGAATGGTAAAGCTGACCTGATCTAATATCTTACGGTCTGCGTAGGAAAAATCCACCTTGTTAAACACGATCTCGCTGGACTTCGGCGTAATATCAGCGCCTTTCTCGTCCATTACCGGCGTGTCATCAATGGAGTTTGCCGTATCCATCGAGGCCGCCAGCATTTGCAGCAAAGAGGCCATATTCCCGGCGTTCTCCAAATCGTTGAACACCATGAAAGAAGCAATCACCAAAATCAGACCATAGGCCAGCGTCAGAGAGCCATCCAGCCAGAACCAGACCGAGGCCAAAAGCAGCAGGACGCTGAACACTCGGACAACAGCCTGTTTGATAGCGTCATAGGGAACGCTGGCCTTTGTCAGTTTCAGGTTATCCCGGCAGCTCGCCTTAATTGCACTGCCAATAGACTGCGTGCTGTCCCGTTCCAGTCCAAATGCTTTGACAATCCCCATCCCCTGAATGTACTCCAACACAGACTCCACAAGGGACTCCTGTGTGTGCTGGCGTACCCCGCTGAGCGCGGCAGATTTGCGAAGCGCCAGTTCCGCCGCCGCAAGGTAAATCAGGACACCGGCTGCGGCCACAAGACCGATCCGCCAGTCAAATACCAACAGGACGATGACGAGGGCAACCGAGTTGAAAAAACCGCCCAGCACTGACACCAGGACACGGGCTGCTGAGTTCTCTACATCACCCAAAGTTGTTGTGACAATGGCGGTAATATTCCCGATACTATTCTTGTTGAAGTAGCCCATCGGGATGTAGCGCAGCCGATCTCCGATGTGGATACGCTTTTCCGCTACCATGCAATAGCCAGTTTCCGTCTGCTCCATCGTGGAAAAATAGGTCGTGATGATACGCCCAATGAGGGAAACGGCCATAATTCCCAGCGAAATGCAGATAAACTTTCCGTCCCGGTTGTCAGATACTAACGCGCCGATCACTACAAAGAGGGCGGCAAACTGCATGGCTGAAAACAGCCCGGACAGGAATGAGAATAACAGGGATTTTTTTAGAAGCCCCTTTTTGCTGCCTGCAAAAGCAAAGATTTTTTTCAATGTTCCATACATCTGACAACACCCCCTTACATCTGGTCTTTCGCGCCGATGTGCGCCTGCCACATATCCCGGTAGAGGGGGCAGGTTTCCAGCAGCTTCTCATGCGTACCCTGTGCGTGGATGGTGCCATCCTTCACCACAACGATGTTATCTGCGCCAACAATGGTAGACAGCCGGTGTGCGATCACAATCAGGGTCTTGCCGACAGTTAAAGTGGAAATGGCTTTCTGCACCAGCGCCTCATTCTCTGGGTCGATATAGGCAGTTGCCTCGTCCAAAATGACAACCGGCGCATTTTTCAGCATGGCGCGGGCGATGGCAATCCGCTGGCGTTCACCGCCGGAAAGATGGGAACCGGCGCTGCCGACAACCGTATCATAGCCATTATCCAGCTTGCGGATAAAGGCGTCGCAGCCGCTTTGTTTGGCTGCCTGTTCCACCTCTGCGTCCGTGGCACCGGGCCTTCCCATGCGGATATTCTCCCGGATACTGCGGTTAAACAGGTAGTTGTCCTGAGATACATAGGAAATCTGGTCTGCGATTTCAGACAGCGGCATATCCTTCAGCTCATGGCCGCCGAGCGTAATACTGCCGGATGTAACATCCCAATACCCGGCAATCAGCTTCGCCACCGTAGACTTGCCGGAGCCGGACGGCCCTACAAGGGCGGTCATGGTTCCGGGGTGGATGGCGAGATTCACATCATGCAAAACCTCTGTTGTCCCGTCATAGGAAAACGACACAGACCTAAGAGAAATGCCGGTATCTTCCAGCTTGATCGGCGTTTCTTTATGGTTCAGTTCTTCGGCGTTCAGAAGCTGGCTGATTTCTTCCACATTTGTCCCCAGTACGGCCAAATCGTCCGTAAAGGTAAAGGCCGCAATAATCGGCCCGATCAGCCCCAGCGAGAAAATCACAATGGACAGGAAGGTGGAAAGCTCCAGACTGCCGGAGAGCCAGAATGCGAAGCCGCAGGGCAGCACGCAGATCAGCACTGAGGGCAGGATGGCGTTATAGGCGCTCATGGTTTTCTGATTTTCCCGCATCCAGTCCACATAGTAGTTGGCGTTGTAATTCACCGCGTCAGAATATTTTTTGTAGGAACCGGCGGATTGGCTGAACGCTTTCACCACCTCAATGCCTCCGATATATTCCACGATGGCGTCTGTCATCTGCTTGCCTGCCTTGACAGCACCCTCCCACTTGACGGGATAGTTTTTCATACCGGCGGACATAACCACAAGGCCCACCACGAGAGTGACAAGGGACAAAAGCGCCATACGCCAATCCAGAATAAGCAGGTACACGACAATCACAATGGGAACCAGCACATTTGCGGTCATTTCCGGGATCAGGTGTGCAAAGGTCGGCTCCATTCCCTCCACCCGGTCAACAATCGTCGTTTTGTACTGGCCGGACGGAGTATCTAAAATCGTCCCCATCGGGACGCGGGCCAGCTTTGCGGTGATATTCTCCCGCAGATCGCGCAGCGTGTAATAGGTCGCCGTGTGGGAAATCGTTGTAGAAAGACTGGAAAACAGCACTTTCCCAAAGTAGCCGCACAATGCAATAATGCCAGCGGTCACATAGCGGGAAAAATTCTGTTCCCCAGACAACATCATTGTGACAATATGCGCCACGCAGAAATAGGGCACCATCTGGCAGGCCACGCCTAATACTGCAAGGATAATACTGCCGATGAATTTTCCATGATAAAGTTTGCCCCATCCCCATAAGACGCCTATGGGCGACTCTTTCTTTTCCTCCTTCATTCTGTGGACACCTCCTTCTTCATATCACTCAGGAAAAACTTTAGCAGGCGTTTTCGGCCATTGCTGTCCTCTATGGAATAGCTTTCCTGAATTTGCCCGTTTTCTAAGTGAAGGACATAATTGCAGCAGCGTAGAATAAATTCCGGGTCATGCGTTACCACAAGCGCGGTTCTTCCGGCATTTGCCACCTGATTGACAACATTGGCAACCTGCCTCATGTGAAACAGGTCAAGGCCGCTGGTCGGTTCATCAAATAAAATCAGAGGGCGTTCCGAAGCAATCGCAGAGGCAACCGCCACGCGCTGCTTTTGACCGCCGGACAGTCCCATCGGGTGGCAGTCCTCAAAGGAAAGCAAGTCCATCTCCTTTAAGATTTCTCTTGCCCTTTGCTTATTCTCGGTTCTCATACTGAGCAGAATTTCATCCAGAACACTTTCGGTAAAGAGCTGGTGGTTTACATCCTGCATGACCATATAACAGAGTTTCAATCGTTCTTTTCTGGAATAGTTCTTGCTCTGATCCTGCACCGTTCCTTTGAAGTGCTTTTCCAACCCGCAGAGGCACCGGGCAAAGGTGGATTTTCCCGCACCATTATGTCCGATGATGGCCGTGGCGCTGCCGGATGGGAAAGAGGTTTCCGTTATATGCAAGGTTTCCGGCTCATGCTTATAGGCGAAAGATACATTCTTTATCGTCCAAACCGCCTCATTCGTTCTCTGCGGCGGGCCTTCAACTTCTGAAAGCCCCGCAAGGTCAAGAGGACGCAATCCCATATCGTCGCGCTGTTTTACCGACAGGCCGCAAAATTCCTCTGCTGTATAATCACCGTCAATTTCTCCATCTTTCAGGTACAGGACACGGTCAAAGAGGCCGGACAGATAATACAGCCGGTGTTCAGAGATGATGATGGTCTTTCCCTGCGATTTCAAAGTAAAGAGAAGCTGCCGGAAATCAGCGATAGCGTATGCGTCAAGGTTGGATGATGGCTCATCAAGCACATAAATATCCGGGTCAATCGCCGCTGCCGATCCGCAGGCGATTTTTTGCTTTTCACCGCCGGACAAAGAAAAAATACTTCTATCAAGCAGCGGCTCCAACTTTAGCTGTGCAGCTACACGCTTTACACGGTCACGCACAAGATCTTCCGCTATGCCGTGATTCTCTGGGCCGAAAGCCAGTTCGCTGGTCGTGTCCACATTGAAAAACTGAGAACGCGGATTTTGAAATACAGAACCGACTTTCAGAGAAATATCAAACAGTGACAGGTCACGGGTATCCTTTCCATCCAGATAGACGGAGCCGGTATAAGTCCCCTCATGATAATGGGGGATCAAGCCGTTAAACAACCGGGTCATGGTTGTTTTCCCACAGCCGGAAGTCCCGCAGAGCAGGACAAAAGAACCGTCCTCAATAGTGCAGGAAATATGTTTCAAAGCGTCACCAGCCTGCCTCTCACTGTCGGGAAGGGTACTGGCAGGATAAGAAAAGGACACATCTTGACATTCAATCATTTCCTTCACCCCCTTGCGGCAAGCACATAGATTTGCGCTGCAAATGCTCCCAGACAGATCAGCAGGAAAATAACATCCTGCACATGAAAACCCAGCTTACAGATATTCGTCCGTTTTACCGGGCCTCCCAATCCCCGCGTAAGGGCTGCCTGGGACAGTTCCTCTCCGATTTTGACGGAGCAGATTATCATGGGGACAATCCGATACTCTAAAATCGCACCGACTTTTCCACCACCAAAGCGGACGCCACGCATCCGCATGGCGTCCCCAATAGCGCTCCATTCTTCCGCAACCGTGGGAAAGAAGCGAAACATCACAGACATAGGAATGGTGATCTGCTGCGGCAGGTGGAGCCGTTCCATCGCCGCAACAAATTCGCTGACCGTGGTTGTCGTTACCACAAAATATCCCATGACCACGCTGGGGGTGAACCTCAGCAGAATGCCAACAATGGCTACTGCAATGTAGTTTGCTACGCCAGCCAGTCGTGACAGACCGAACA
>NZ_JBWJVP010000207.1:0-15992 GCF_056339915.1 Blautia sp. ZXY-1-B12
CAAGGTGCTCCGGCTGCTGAAAAGCAGTCGGGGATTTTTTCTATCATATCTAAAAATTAAGCGCTTAACATATATTCAGATTGGCAGTGAAGTAGTTGCTAAAGAATATCCAGATAAGGTGATGCATTTGAGAAAATTGCAGGTATAGGACAACTGATACAAAGAATATGTTGGAAAAGAGGTGAGCATCATGGTAAATCAGTCAGTAATAGATTCCAGTGTGAATCTGGAGCAGTTAAAGGATATTGAAGACTTAATTCCTAATATAGATAAAGCTATTTCTGAGAAAGTGGAAACTTTTCTGGATAAATCTGGCGATCAGCCGTATGCTCACATGAATGAAGGGTATGTGGTAGTCGTGGAAATGACAGGAGAAATGGATGCTACAGATGCGATCAGTGATTATCTAAGAAAAAGAACGGAGTTGATGTATTAGATGCAAGTCTTGAAAAAATATCTTGCGAAGCTACAGATGTTATGTTAATGTGAGGTCAGGGAAAATGAACGTGATACATGGTTTCTGACTTCAAATTCAATGGAATAAGTAAGTTGGGAGCGATGTAAAATGGAACAGATGCAAATGAATATGCCAGATATATACGATGCTGCATTGTATCTTCGATTATCGAAAGACGATATGGAAGAGGGCAGTGCGAAGTCAGAGAGCAATAGCATTGTAAATCAGAGAGAGTTACTTCGGAGCTTTGTAAAAAGCCAGCCGGATATTCAGATCTTTGATATATATGTGGATGATGGATACTCAGGAGGAAATTTTGACCGACCTGAGTTTAAACGAATGACAACTGACATAGAAGCTGGAAAAGTAAATTGTGTGATTGTAAAAGACTTATCCAGATTCGGAAGAGAATATATAGAAGCCGGGCGATGGATCGAAAAGACCTACCCGGCTTTAAATGTGCGTTTTATTTCAGTTACAGACCAGTTTGATAGCAAAACAGCAGACTTTTCAGAGAAGTCATTTGTAGTTCCAATCAAAAATTTTGTAAATGAAAGTTATTGCCGGGACATTTCCGGTAAAGTGCGAAGCCACCAGAAAATCAAACGTGAAAAAGGTGAATTTATTGGAGCATTTGCCCCATATGGTTACTGCAAAGATTCGGAGAATAAGAATTGTCTGGTGATTGATTCTTATGCAGCGGATATTGTAAGAAAAATATTTTCGTGGAAAATTGATGGATTCAGTCTTGGGGCAATCGCAGAAAAACTGAATGTACGTCATGTGCAGTCACCAAAGGAATATAAAAGGGCAAATGGTGAAAATTACAATTCCGGATTTCATAGTTCAGATACACCGAAGTGGTCGGCAGTGCAGATCAAAAGGATTCTGACCAATGAGGTTTACATTGGAAACATGGTACAGGGCAAGCAGGAACGAATCAGCTATAAAGTAAAGCAACGCCTGGATAAACCAGAATCAGAGTGGGTGAAAGTAGAAAATACGCATCCGGCAATTATCAGGCAGAATGATTTTGATGTGGTTCAGAAGTTACTCCAATATGATGGCAGGGCATCGAAAACATCAGACAGTGCAAGCTTTTTTTCGGGATTTGTGTTTTGCGGAGATTGCAAGACACCGATGATACGCAGGGTAAATCAGTATAAGGGGAAGAAAAAAGCTTTTTATATCTGCCAGACAAAGAATAAAGGTGGAGATTGTACCAGACACAGTATTCCGGAAGAGGTGCTGAAAAGGATTGTATTGAAAGAGATTCAGGCATATACAGCACTTTTTATAGACTATCAGATGATTATGGAAGAACTTTGTGAGATGCAAGTCAGTTACGATCAGGTAATCGGTTATGATACACAGATTAGTAAGTTGCAGGAAGAATATAACCGTTATTACAGTCTGAAAGCATCTTTGGGTGATGACTTGAAAGAGGGACTGATCAGCAAAGAGGAGTTCGATGATTTTCGGGAAAGTTATGGGAGAAAATGTGAAGAACTGGAGCAGATGATTGAGAATCAGAAAAAGCTGATAAAGCAAATGTTTGAGGGTGGAGTGTCTGCAACCGTTCAGTTGGAGGACTGGAAGAAATCACTGAAAATCAAAGAATTGGATCGCACATTGCTGGCACTGACCGTAGATAAAATCTATATTTATGAAAACAAACAGATCAAAATTAATATCCGTTATCAGGATATGATTGAGAAAATGAAAGTCATAAGACGGTTTTATGCGGAACACCGGACAGAGTGCAGGAAAGAGGTGGGATAAATGGCAAGGACAGCAAAAAGATATAAGAAAAACACAGAGAAGAAAGTTCTTGGAATTCCGGTATGTATGGCTGCAATTTATGCCAGATTATCTGTAGACAATGATGAAAAAAAGTCAGAATCTATTGAAACACAGGTTACGCTGATAAAAGAATTCATTCAGAAGCACAATGAAAATCCGGACAAAGAGTATGAGATTGCTGTATATGATATTTATTCTGATTTGGGAAAAACCGGAACAAATTTTGACAGACCGGGATTTGAACGGATGATGAATGATGTCAGGGTAGGTAAAATAAACTGTATTCTGGTAAAGGATTTCTCACGATTTGGAAGAAATTACATTGAAACTGGTAACTATCTGGAAAAGATTCTTCCTTTTATGAAAGTGCGATTTATTTCTGTATGTGACAACTATGATTCATTTGCACCGGGTGCTAAGAATCAGGAATTATCCATGAATATCAAGAATTTGGTGAATGATGCTTATGCAAAAGACATTTCCGCAAAAGAACGGGCGGCGAAACGTATTGCACAAAAAAACGGTGAATATGTGGGATCTACAGCTCCATACGGATATTGTGTGGAAAAGATAAATGGAATTTGTAAGTTGATTGTGGAACCGGAAGCTGCAAAGATTGTCCGCAGGATTTTTGAAGAATATGCTTCTGGAGATGGTATACAGAGTATTATTGACAGGCTGTTTGAAGATGGGGTACATCGGATTTCGGACTATAACCAATATCATCATGTGTACTGTCAGGATGGAGAGAATCTTCATCAGTGGGGAAATTCTTCGATACGTGCGGTTTTAAATCGAAATAATTATTATGGTGATCTGGTTCAGAGAAAATACGAATCCAGATTTCAAAGAGGTGAAAAATGGTGTGACATATTGGAGGAAAGTCAGTGGATTATTACGCCAAATGCTCATGAGCCGATTATCAGCAGAGAACTGTTTGACAAAGCACAGATCAGGTTGAAAGCAGCACAACAGAAAGCAACAAAAACTACAGAGGGATGGGAGGATGATGAAAGAGCATTTTACAATGTATTCTATTGTGGTGATTGTAAGCGGAAAATGTGTACACGTAGATGCAAAGGCAATGTGTATTACTTTTGCAATGCTGCCTGGTATCGGGATGAAAGAAAATGTAGGCAGAAATCTATTTCTGAAGATAAATTGCAGAAAATTGTCCGTTCGGAGCTGACCAGAGAGTTTCAGTTATCTGGCTTACGGAAAAAGGATATGTCTGCTATAAGTAGTGCAGTATTTCTTACCAAAATCAAAGAAATTCAAGCAGAGATTAGAAAACTGAATGCAGATATGGAAAGACGTTCAGAAAAACTGGCACAGGCATTTATGCAATATAAAGAGGGCGAACTTTCCAAAGAAGACTATATAAAAATGAAAGATGACCGTAATAACTGGAAAGTGTTCTGTGAAGAGAGGAAGAAGTCTCTGGAGCAGACTATACGTAAACTGGAAAAACAGCAGAAAAAAGAAGCCAGATTTTTACGAAGTCTGTTGGAACTGGATGGGACAACCAGAATCAATGCGGAACTTGCGGAGAGCCTGATTGAAAGTATGTATCTATATGGTGATAACAGACTGGAAATCAACTTCGGGTTTAAGGGGGCGGTAGAATATGAGTAATCAGAAACTGATTATTGGATATTACCGTCTTTCCATGGAAGATGATTCAGAGGGAGAAAGCAACAGCATTATCAATCAGAGAAAACTGGTAAAAGATTATATTTCCAATATTCCGGAACTGGCTTCTATGCCATTTCAGGAGTTCTACGACGATGGATATTCTGGTTCTAGTATGGAGCGTCCGGCAATTAAACAGGTTTTGGAGCTTGCCAGAGAGAATAAAGTGCAGTGCATTGTGGTAAAAGATTTTTCACGTTTTGCCAGAAACTATATTGAGATGGGAACTTATCTGGAGCAGATTTTTCCATTCCTGGGAGTACGATTCATTTCTATCTCAGACCGATATGATTCTAAAGATTATAAAGGAAAGAGTTCAGACATCGAAGTACAGTTTAAAGGATTGATCGCAGACTTCTATGTGAAAGATCAGTCTGTAAAGGTAAAGGCAGCAGTCAACACCAGACGGGGAAAAGGTGAGTATTGTTGTGGTTCTGCACCTTATGGGTATCTAATCAATCCAGAAAATAAGAAAGAACTGGTGATTGTAGAGGACGAAGCGGAAGTGATTCGCAGAGTATTTGAACTGACCAATCAGCGATATTCAAAGATGGAGATTTGTCGGTTGTTTAATGAAGAGGGGGTACTGACTCCCTTGCAGTCTATGAGTAGACGACAGAAATCAGACAGCAAGAAAGCTGCATCAAGAGGACTGCAGTGGACGAGTGATATGATACGGAAGATTGTGGATGATAAAACTTATATAGGCTGTATGGTCTATGGAAAAACAAAGATTCCAGATCCCGGAACTGGGAAAGAAGTACCGGTACCGAGAAATCAGTGGAAAGTGATGGAAAATCATCACGAGCCGATTGTATCAAAAGAAGTTTTTGAAAAAGCACAGTCCCTTCAGATCAGATACACCAAGAAAAGCAAATTTGACGGGGAAACAACACTATTAGGTGGCTATGTAAAATGCGGGAATTGTCGCAGAAGCCTGACTTCAAGCAGTCCGATTCATGGTCATATTCTTTATAGCTGTGCTTACAGTAAAGGAAAAGAAGATACAGGATGTTTCGCCGGGAAAGCGGATAACAAAATGCTGGAGCATATCGTGCTGGCAGAAATAAAGGCTTACTTACGTCAGAATATCAGCCAAGAACAGATGCAGCAATCCATGAGAAAACAGCATGAGGACAGTATAGAAGCCTATAAGACGGAAAGTGCAGATTGTGAAAAGTGTCAAGAACAAATAAAAATCCAGAACCGCCAGAACTATGAGAAGTATCACGAGGGACAGATGAACCAGAACCAGTTTATGGAAGCCAAGAAGCAGTTGGAAGAAGAAAGAGAACGACTGCAGAAACGTGTACAGGAACTGGATGAGTTGATAAACGACGAGAAAGAAATCCTGATGAAAAAGAATGTTCCGGTGGAGCAAATGTTGAAGTATTTAGGCTATGAGAATCTGACACGAGAGATGCTGGAAGAATATGTGCAGGGAATATATGTGTATGATGACGGGAGAGTGGAGGTGGAGTATAAATAGCAACAAATTAGCATATAATAACAATAAAATTGTTGATAAAAAGCAATAATGATGTATAATTATATAAAGAAATGGAAAGGAGATGCAAAAAAAATGTTGTTAAACTTTAAAATGGAAAACTTTAGGTCATTTAAAGATGAGACTTTTTTTACAATGCTTTCAAGTAAACAGAAAACGCATAATGATTATGTGATAGATAAAAGTGTAAATGGTAATAAGTTAAGAGTATTACCAATGACTGTCATTTATGGAGCAAATGCATGTGGAAAATCCAACATTGTGTTGGCAATGGATATATTAAAAAAAATGGTTATGAAAGGAACCTTAAATTGCAAAGAGCTGGAATCTTATAAAAGTATGTTATCTTTTATTAGAGATACAAGTTGGTATGATCCGGTTTCTTTAGAAATTACATTTTCCACTCAAAATAATATTTATAGATACGGAATTAAGTTTACGGATATTGATGTATATAAAATTGAAGAAGAGGTTCTTTATGTTAATGATGACTTGTTCTTTTCACGAGATGATGAAAATCAAATTTATGTGGATGTAAAGAAATTAGTAAAAAAAGGTTATATTAATAAGGATGATGCGGATTTTTCTGAACGCTTGATTCACAAATTGAACCAGACATTGGATAAACAAAAGTTAGTTGTAGCAGGTGCAATTAGCAATTTGTTTGATAAAAAATATTTTGAGGATTTTAATTTATGGTTTGAAAAATTTAATGTTATTATGAATGCAAATGACATGAATTTTAGACAAAAAGACTTAAAGACGATATTTAATAAAAAACCAGATAAAGATATTCGTAGAAATATTTTCGAAAGTGCCTCAGTTAAAGAAGTTATGAATATAGCTGAGTTTGGAAATCAAAAAATTGGATTTATGGCAGAAACAGATAATGATGAATTATCTATGTGTTCAATGTATCAAGTACCATTAAGAAAAGATGAGCAACCACAAAAAAAATATGCAATATCCATGATTGTAGATTCAGAGCTGATGGAATCGAGAGGAACTATCCATTTGATTAGATTGTTACAACCGTTTATAGATGTTTTAGATAATGGCGGGGTCATTGTTTTGGATGAAATGGATGCTTCATTGCATTTTGAAATTGTTGTATCGCTGATAAGAATTTTTAACAATAAAGATATCAATAAAAATAATGCTCAGTTAATTTTCAATACGCATAATCCAATATATTTAGACGGTGAATTGCTTAGACATGATCAAATTGTAATGGTTGAAAAGCGAAGGAATGATATGGTGAGCGAGATATATTCTTTAGCAGATTACAAATTACGTCCAGAAGAAAGAATATTAAAAAATTATTTGAATGGAAAATATGGAGCATTGCCACATATGGATTTGGAAATTGCATTTAAGCACATATTGGAAAGAGAGGCGAATAATCTTGAATCGTCCAAAGAACAATAAAATACGAAGACCACAATTCCTCTGCATTGTAGGATGTGAGGGAAAAAACCAGGAAAGAATATATTTTGATAAAGTAGCAGAATTAGTGAATTGCGTTGAAGAAAGAACGCATGATTTAGTATTTGATTATGCGGAACCATATGGCGGAAATCCTAAGTGTGTGGTAGAACGAACTATTCAGAAATCTATTGGTAAGGAAAACAAAGTATCTGTTTTTGATTATGACGGAAAAAAGGATAAGTATGAAGAAGCAATAGATTTGGCAATAGAAAATAAGATTGAATTAGGATATACAAATTATTGTTTTGATTTATGGCTGATTCTTCATAAAGAAGACTATTTTGATATAGTACAAAATCAGGATGCATATGCTGATAAATTACGACAAGTTTTTGGGTTAGCAGCAGATGCAAACATAAAAAAAGAAAAAAGGGTAACGGAAATAGTCAATCAAATCGGATTATCTGATATAAAGAATGCAATTCAAAGGGGTAAAAAATATCAGAGGATAATCAGGGTAAAGAGGCAAATAAAACGCCAAAAGAAAACAGATATTATGATAATCCAGATACGCAAATGCATGTGTTGCTACAATTTTTATTTGCGAAAGTAGGAATAAATATTGACGCATTAAGATAGAAAAGATGTAGCAATGACGTTACATCCTCCCCACCTACTTTGTGACAATTATATAACGTCCTCTATACAGAAATATGCGGTTTTAAGCCATTTTGGTGGCAAAAGAGCCGCATATTTTTTGTAGCAATGACTTGACATCCTCGGGGGCACTTTGTTTGGAGAATAGTTTTCCAAAATGAAAATGTTGTAGGTATGAGGAAAACATGTTATGGTATGTATACAATGCGTAAAGAGGAGCAGAAAAAATGAAGTACGAACATATCACAGAGGGCCGTTTCATAGATCGTCCTAATCGGTTTATTGCACATGTGGAGATCAATGGGCAGGTGGAAACGGTTCATGTAAAGAATACAGGCAGGTGCAGGGAGCTTCTGGTCCCGGGTACACAGGTTTTTCTGGAAAAGAGTAGCAATCCGGCGAGAAAGACAGCCTATGATCTAATCTGCGTAAATAAAAAGGGCAGGGGCCTGATTAATATGGATTCTCAGATTCCCAATAAAGCAGCACTGGAGTGGGTAAAGGCAGGACATCTTTTTCCGGAAAAAGTTCAGGTAACGCCGGAGAAGACCTATGGAAATTCCAGATTTGATCTTTATGTCTGTTCAGAGAAACGCAAGGCTTTTATAGAAGTAAAAGGTGTCACTCTGGAGTCGGATAATATAGCACGCTTCCCCGATGCACCGACAGAAAGAGGTGTGAAACATCTGAAGGAGCTGATCCATTGTATGCAGGAAGGATACGAAGCTTATCTGCTTCTGGTGATCCAGATGAAGGGAGTTGACAGGTTTGAGCCCAACTGGGAGACTCATCGGGAATTTGGAGAAACCCTGCAGGAGGCAAAAAAGGCAGGAGTGCATATTTTGGCCTATGACTGCCTGGTAGAACCTGACAGAATGGAAATTCAGGATCCGGTACCTGTATGCCTTGCTTCTGACTGGAAATAAAAAAGTATTCCCGCAATCAGCAGGTCCTATTCAAAATTCCATTGCCGCAGGCAATCTGGAATGAATTTTGGCTACGTTACTGTGAACAGTAACGTGTGTTTTATATTTCAGAGCAGTAAATAATTGTAGACATGAAAGTATATGAAATGTATAATCTGTATCAGAAGTTTTGTTGATAGATTTATAGGCAGATCAGTCAAAAAACTGAGATGCTTATGAAAAAAGTTCCTGTAAAAGTTTTTTACGTGGAACTTTTTTTGCACCGTTTTGATGTTTACCCGAATTGGATAAGCCCTCTGTTTTAATTGGGAAAACAAGGTCACTGACACGCAGGTTATGAAGCAGTAATAAATGGAAAGGAACTGGATATGAGAAAAAATCGAAAGAATGACTCCCATACCCGCAGAAAAAGAATTTGTATTGCAGCACTTCTTCTGGCAGGCAGCCTTATACCGGGAGGATGTGGAATAAAGAAAGAGAAAACATCGGACAGTGAACTGCCGGAGATTGTTATCGGAATAGATTATTTTGAACCTTACAGCTATCAGACGAGTGATGGCGAGTATAAAGGTATTGATGTGGAACTTGCAGAGGAAGCCTTTCAGAGGCTGGGTTATCAGCCTGAATTTGAGAAGGTTGTCTGGGAAGATAAAGAGAAACTTTTGTCAGATGGAACAATAGACTGTCTGTGGAGCTGCTATTCCATGAATGAAAGAGAAAACAAATATCAGTGGGCAGGACCGTATATGTACAGTCGTCAGATGGTGGTTGTAAGAGCCGAGAGTGAAATCCGGACACTTCAGGATCTGAAAGGGAAGAGGATTGCAGTTCAGGCGACTACAAAAGCAGAAGATCTCTTTCTTCATAATATAGAATCAGATCTTCCGCAGGCAGAACAGGTGAACTGTTTTTCTTCGCCAAATGAGCTTTATGCTGCACTTAGAAAAAATTATGCAGATGCGATTGCGGGACATGAGGCAATGCTTGGCAGTCTGATACAGGATGGCAAGGGCGCTTACCGTATGCTGGAGGAAAGTCCTTATAAATCAGAACTTGGAATTGCTTTCAAAAAAGGAACTCACGAAGAATTGGCAGAAAAGCTTACAGAAACGCTTACAGAGATGCAAAGCGAAGGGATTACAGAAAAAATAGTTACAAAATACGGATTGGATGCGGACGAAACTCTGCCGGGAGGAGAAAGTAAATGAGCAGACAGATAAGAAGGCAGATACCGCAGAAACAGAAGAAAAAGAGGGTCGACAGAAATGCGTGTTTGCTTGTGTTTATTCTGATTTTTTCCGGAATACTGACTTTTCTTCTGCTGACAGCGAGAGATAATAGCAAGCTGAACAGTACTCTGGATGAGACCTTTGATTTTGTAAAAAACCGAATTGAAAGTTATGAGATTTATAACACCAATGATCAGGTGAAAAGCCTGGTACGTCTTTTGGACAAAACAACAGAATTAAGCAGAGTCATAGAACAGGAAGGAAATCTCAGTACAGAAATGCTGGACGAATATGCCAGGGAACAGCGCCTGACAGGAATCCTTGTACTGGATCAGAATCTGAAGGTGACAGAACAGAGTGCAAAAGATGGAGATACTATGTCGCTGTGGCAGAAGCTGATCAAAAGTGATTATGTACGTGATATTGTAGAGCATCCGGAAAAGACTTATACCACTCGTCTGAGAAATAAAGGGAAGATATATGATTTTGCGGCAGTGGCAAGACAGGATGCAGCAGGTATCCTGATCACATATGCGCAGAAGGAGGAAGTAAATGAGCTTAACGGAGATCTGACGATGGCATCGTTATTTCCTGACTTTCCTTTTGAGATGAATGGAAGTGTTGTGATCTGTGATGATGATAAGGTTGTCAGTACAAACAGACAGGAGCTGACTGCCCGCTCTATAGAAGAAGCAAAAAGCCAGTATAAAAATAAATTTGAAGCAGATGAGAATGGAATTGTCCATCTTCGTTCAGAGACAGGAAACTGGTTCGGACGTCGGGAGAAGATCAAAGACTACGATGCATATATCTTTTTCCCGGAAAGTCAGGTGTACATCACACGAAATATTATATGTGTGATTTATGTGCTGCTTGCGCTGCTTCTTTTCTTACTTTACCGAGTGAGCAGGAGCAGAACAGAAAAGAGAAGTATCCTTCAGGACCAGAAAAGACTTCGGGTGATTAATGCACTGGGGCATGCATATTCCTCGATCTCTCTTGTGAATCTAAAAACAGAGGAAATCGAAATCCTGAAATCTTCAGAGAATATGAAGCCGGATCAGAAAGGGGATGTGCTTTCCAAAGCGCATCAGGAAGAACTTATAAGGCAGGTGATTGCAGAGCCATTTCAGGAGGCATATAGGAAATTTGTCGATATAAGTACGGTGGCAAAGCGTCTGGAAGAACGTGAAACGCTGAGTTTTACAGCCCGGACAGTGGATGAAAGATGGATGACAATGATCATTGTGCCACAGGGATATGATAAAGATGGGAAACTGTGTACAGTTCTGGTTGCGAATCGTGATGTGACAGAAGAAAAAGAACGTGAGATTGCGCAGGATAGGAATCTGAGAAATGCACTTGCGGGGCCTGCAGAACATGCGAACAGGGCGAAAACTGGTGTTTCTGAATAATATGTCTCATGATATCCGCACGCCGATGAATGCGGTCATTGGATTTACTGCGCTTGCGACAGCACATATCGACAATAAGGAGCTTGTTCTGGATTATCTGAAAAAGATCCATATATCCGGTCAGCATCTGCTCAGCCTGATCAATGATGTGCTGGATATGAGCAGAATCGAGAACGGTTCCGTACGGATTGAATATACAGTTGTACACCTGCCGGATATCCTGCATGACTTAAAAACAATTATACAGGAATCTGTACATTCTAAACAGCAGGAGCTGTATATTGATACACAGGATGTACTCCATGAAGATATTATTACCGACAAGTTGCGCCTGACGCAGGTGCTTTTGAATATCAGCAGTAATGCTGTGAAATTTACACCGGTTGGGGGTACGGTTAACATTCGTGTTTCTGAGAAACCATGCAGAAGAGACGGATGTACAACAGTGGTATTCAGTGTGAAGGATAATGGAATCGGGATGTCGCCGGAGTTCAGGGAGCAGGTGTTTGACTCATTTACAAGAGAACATACCGTTACGGAGAATGGAATAGGAGGAACCGGTCTCGGAATGGCAATCACCAAAAACATTGTGGATATGCTGGGCGGTACGATTCAGGTTGAAAGCGAAGTTGGAAGGGGAACGGAGTTTACGGTTATGCTTGAATGTGAAATATCAGGGACGACTGTGAAGGAGGAACCTGATTCGGAGCAAAGAGAGCCCCTTAAGAATGAGAAGCAGAAAATCCGGGCAGAAATCCAGAGGCGTTATGAAGGGAAGAAAGTTCTTCTTGTAGAGGATAATGAGCTGAACCGGGAGATTGCAACAGCGATCATGGAGGAAATTGGTCTGGATGTGGATTGCGTTGAGGATGGTACAGATGCTGTGAATATCATGTCATCTGCAGAAGGCAGAAAATATGATCTGATCTTCATGGATATTCAGATGCCGAAGATGGATGGATACACCGCAACCCGGGAAATCCGTACATTGAATGATCCGAAATGCGCAAATATACCAATCATTGCGATGACTGCCAATGCTTTTGAAGAAGACCGTAAAAAGGCAATCAAGGCGGGTATGAACGCTCATATTGCCAAACCAATCAGCGCAGATATAATTCTGGAAAATCTGGAGAGAATGCGCCAAAACAGAAAGTATTTTAATGAACCTGCTGAGAAAAGTTAAAAACTTTTCAGCAGGTTTTAATTTATCCAAAAAATTACATGCATACTGTCAGAAGTGCTAGTGTAAATATCTGAGCGTTCACGTATAATGTAGATAAACAAAAAATCTTCTCACAAAATTAAGTAAAAAAGAGTCCGAGGAGTACATTAAAAAAGAAAGGAGATGTTTGTATGAGTAAAAAAATGAGGTTGTGGATGGCAGGAACAGTAGGAGTCTTAATGGCAGGCTTTATGAGTGTAAGTGTTTATGCCCTTGAAGAAAAGGATGTTATTGGAACCTGGTATGTAAATGAGCTTTCTATGGGCGAAGGTGCATCCTTTCATCCGGGGGCAATGGGAATGGAAGTGACCGTGGACATTAAAGAAGACGGTAAAATGGAAACAACAAGTTCTGTTTATGGGGAAGAGCCTGAAGTAGATGAATCAGAGTGGAAAATAGAAAATGATAAAATTTTGATGACTCATAATGATCAGACAGGAGAATGTGAGTACAAGGACGGTAAGATAACCTTAACAGCAGATGGAACGACAATGATCCTGAGTCAGGAAAAGGAAGAGTATGAGCCTTATGTGCCGGGCAAACCGGTAGAAAATCCAACCATGAAGGATTTTGAAGGAGAATGGAGCTGTACTCTGATGGAAGCATTTGGAATGCAGATGCCAGTTAATGCTGACTTTACAGGATTTGAAATGAGTATGTCTGTGGAAGACGGAAAGGCTGAAATTATCTTAATAGAGAGCGGAGAAGAGACAAAAGTAGAACTTCAGGGCGACGTGGAAGGAAACGCACTGGTATTAAAGGCTGTAACAGAGGATGAGGCAGGAACTATGTTTTTCAGTCTTGATAATATGAAGTTCAATTTACTGGATGATGGAAAACTGTGTTTGATAGCAGAAGACGATGCAGAGGAATCTGATGACGGCGAAGAAGCAGATGATTCTGAAACAGGTGAAGTTGATTTTTCCGTAAAGACATATTTTGAAAAAATAATTGTTACAGAATAAGGTAAAATACTGCCGCACCATTCCGGTGAGGCAGTATGGGTTTTCAGATAAAAAAGGAGGATAGGGTATGGGATTATTTGATAAGAAAATCTGTGACATCTGCGGAGAGAAAATTGGTTTATTGGGAAATCGAAAACTGGATGACGGAAATCTGTGTAAGGATTGTGCGAAAAAATTATCACCATGGTTTGAGGAGCGGCGGCACAGTACAGTAGAGGATATCAAACGCCAGCTGGAATATCGTGAAAAAAACAAAAAAGCGGTAATGGACTTTTGTATAACCCGTCAGATCAATACCAGAAATTACAATGTTTTTATTGATGATAATAAGGGGAATTTTACTGTTGCGCGGAAACTGGATGTCAATGAAAACCCGGACATAGTTCCTTTATCAGCCATTGTACAGTGCAGGGTTGATGTAGACCAACAGCAGCATGAGGAAACATATACAAAGGATGGAGAAACTGTAAGTTATCAGCCACCGGTATATAAATATGAATTTGATTATACCATGCGTATTAAAGTGAGAACTCAGTGGTTTGATGATATGGATTTTCGCTTGAATACTTTCTCTATAAGCAGTGATAACAGAAGGGAATTGATGGAAGTGGAGCAGACTGCTTATCAGATTATTGCGGCACTGACACCAAATGCAGCCGGGATGCAGTCCGGAATGTCAGGAATGAACATGACCGGAGGAATGCAGTCCGGAATGCCGGGAATGAACATGAATGGAGGAATGCAGTCTGGGATGCCGGGAATGAACATGAACGGAGGAATGCAGTCTGGGATGCCCGGGATGAATATGAATGCGGGAATGCAGCACGGGATGTCAGGAATGAACATGAATGCGGGAATGCAGCCTGGAATGACCGGGATGAACATGAACGGAGGGATGCAGTCTGGGATGCCCGGGATGAACATGAATGTGGGAATGCAGCACGGGATGCCCGGAATGAATATGAATGGAGGGATGCAGTCTGGGATGCCGGGAATGAACATGAACGGAGGAATGCAGCAGACGGGAATGTCAGAAACGAACATGACTGGAGGAATGCAACAGAATAACAGTTCGTGGAAATGTCAGTGCGGTGCAGAGAATACCGGAAAGTTTTGTGAATACTGTGGTCAGCCAAGACCGTTTTAAGCAATGGGAAACAGAGTGGACAGGATTGTTCACTCTGTTTGTGATAAAAACTCTGAAAATAGATGATTCTTCTGAAAACTATATGATAAAATAGTACTTTATAGTATAATTATTACAAAAATAGGTTGGGTGTGTTTGAAAAATCATTCCTGCAAATTGTGACGCACATCTTGCGTAAAGCATTTTTCAAACCCGCTCCGGTAAGAGAGGAACTTTCATGACATACAGTAAAAAGAGGACTCTGTCATATGGAGTGATTCTGATAAGTGTGTTGCTGGCTTATTTCTGCAGGCAGGTGAGAACGGAAAATGTTTTTATGAGAAATCTGGCAGATCAGTGTCGTAGCTGTATTTATCTGGGAATGTACTGTGCCTGGGTGATTTATCTGGGAAAGCATGTAGTACATAAAAAAACGCGCAGATGTCTGACTGCAATTGGCTGTCTGATGGTATTCTGGTTCTTTGTGCGGACAGTAAAATTTCATATTTTTCATGATCCTCTTGGAGAACATATCTGCTGGTATCTATATTATATTCCCATGCTCCTGATTCCGGTTCTGGGTTTGGCAGCAGCAATGTTTTTGGGCGAAAAGGAGGAAGAGAAAACGGTCAGAAAGGTTATAATTTTATTGACCGTGGCAGCGATATTGATCGTAAGTGTTTTTACAAATGATTTGCATCAGCTGGTATTTCGTTTTTCCAAACAGCCCCCATTTTCGGATGAAGATTACAGCTATGGCATTGTTTTTATGGTGATTCAGGGATGGATTTTGATCTGTCTGACAGGGATGGAAATTATTCTGATCAGAAAAAGCAGAATTCCGGGAAAGAAACAGTTCTGGCTGCCGGTGATTCCGGGAATATTGCTTCTGGGATGGAATATCGGAAATATACTCCGCCTGCCTTTCATCAAAATCATTGCAGGGGATATGACGGCAGTGTGCTGCCTTTTAATGGCAGCAATTTTTCAGGGTTGTATATTATGTGGATTGATACAGACCAATAATCGATATTTTGAATTATTCCAGACTTCCGGAGGACTGGATGCAGAGATTACGGATCATTCTTTTCAGCGCTATTATCATTCCGGTGACTTTCCTGAGTTGTCGCCTGAACTGCGTAAAATCATAATAGACAGATCATCCGTACAGGAACAGGGAATCCGGATCAACCATATTCCTATAAGGGGAGGACATTTGTTTTGGTCAGAGGATATTTCGGTACTGCTGGATCAGTATCAGGATATTCGGGAACAGCAGGAGGAACTGACTGCCAGAAACCGTCTGTTACAGAAAGCTTATCAGAAAGAGGCTGAGCGGAGAAAGACAGAAGAACAGAACCGTCTGTTAAATATGATACAGAATCAGACAGCAGGTCAGCTGGAATTGCTGTCACAGTTTATGGATGAGCTGGAACGGACAGAATCAAGGGAACAATATGATCGGATTCTCGGTAAAATTGTAGTTGTTGGTACGTATTTGAAGCGGAGAAAGAATCTGGTGCTGACACAATATGCATCAGATGGAAATCTGCTTACAATGG
>NZ_JBWJVP010000208.1:0-16884 GCF_056339915.1 Blautia sp. ZXY-1-B12
TACATAACCCATGTACGAGCGAATATGAAACGCCGCGAAGATGGAGCAGTCAGGGAGGTGATGAAAAGACTTCTTCGGAGCAATCTACGATTTCATAAAACGGATTGTGGCAGATTCGGCGCGATGACTGCATGGGGGCTTAAAGATACTTCCTCACGGCCCGCCAAAGACTTGGGGGGAACCCTGCGGCACACTTACATTACCAATCTTCTCTATGCTGGTGTTGATCCAAAGACCGTCCAATACGTTACTGTGAACGAAGTGAACAGTAACCAAAAGTTTGACTTGATTCGAAAAAGTATATTGAGTATATTGCAAACAAAAAATGCATATGATATAATGCCAGTAGGCAAAATGATAAGGTTAAATTCATTTATAACACAGCAAAAGCCCCAGAGTTGCGACCTCTGAGGCTTTTTTATTCCGTTTGGGCAGGGTGGCTTATTCCCCCAGGCTGGCTACCAGCTGTTATTTTCTATCCAACCATTTGCAAATGTAGTAGGCGATTACACTTGCCAAGATAGAAAGCATAAATGATAAGATCATATCCATTTACAACACACCCCCTTTCTGCACCTGTCTAGGGGTGGTAGCTCAACTATTATATCATAGAACAATGCGTACAGAAAGACTATACTTGAAATATATACTGGGATAGTGGTGTGTGAACCAATGTCATTAACTTAAGAGATTGTTGCTTGTTAAACAGGCAATGATCTCTCTGATACCTACTTGATATTTTCTAAAATATTACTTGACAAATACTCCTCAATATGCGGCGTTATTACTGATCAATCAGTAATAACGCCCTTTGATTAGGCACTGTTATTTTTAATTACTTAATCAAAGGAGTATTTATTTATGAACTATTCAGATTCTATCAAAGCTATTTTACTTGCTGCTATCAATGATCTTTCCAAAACACCCGAAAAATATGCTGTCAAACCCGGAGTTGATTTTATCAGAAACAGAAAACTCGGTTTTAAAGATTATATGCTGATGTTTCTGACTATGGAAGCTGACTGTATCAGGGAAGAACTATACCGTTTTTTCGGACGTACTATCGATGCACCTTCCAAAGCGGCTTTTTACAGACAGCGTAAAAAGATCAGGGAAGATGCTTTTCGGAATCTTCTTCTTGCTTTTAACAGGAAACTTCCTAAAAAACTATATAACGGTAAATATGAATTCTGGGCCTGTGATGGTTCTTCCTGTGATATTTTTCTTAACTCTGAAGATAAGGATACCTATTTTGAACCAAATGGTAAATCTACCAGAGGATTTAACCAGATCCATATCAATGCTATGTTTTCTTTACTTGATAAGCGTTTTACTGATATTTTAGTCCAGCCTGCCCGAAAGCGGAATGAGTATTCTGCTTTTTGTTCCATGGTTGATTCTGCAGATATCCCTGAACACTCCAAAGTCATTTTCTTTGGGGACAGAGGTTATACTTCTTACAACAACTTTGCCCATGTGATTGAAAAGGGGCAGTACTTCCTTATCCGATGTAACGATAAAAGAGCTTCCGGAATGATGGGATACCCGGTTGATACCCTGCCAGCTTTTGATGAAGATATCTCTCTTATACTGACGAGGTCTAAAGCTGTAAGCAAATATTCCAGGCCTGAACTATTCTCTTCATACCGGTACATTTATCAGAATGCTCCGATGGATTATCTCAATGATCAAAGAACGGAATATGACCTTACTTTACGTTTGTTACGCGTACAGCTTGATGATGGCTCTTATGAAAACATTGCTACGAATCTTCCAGAAGAAGAGTTTAAAGCTGAAGATTTCAAAGCTCTTTATCATCTGAGATGGCAGGAGGAAAACTCTTTCCGGGATTTAAAATATTCCCTGTGTCTGAAAGCGTTTCACTCAAAAAAATATGATTATATTGTGCAGGAAGTATGGGCAAGAGTTATTCTATATAATTTCAGTTCCAGCATAATCATAAATGTAACTGTTGATCGGGAAGATCGTGCTTATGAATATCAGGCGAATTATTCATCCGCACTTAAAACATGCAGGGATTTCTTAAGGATTCACGATGGGATAACAAAGATAAATGTAGAAAGTCTGATCGCTCAAAATATTGAGCCGATCAGACCTGGAAGAACCTTTGCCCGCCAGCATAGGTTTAAACTTCCGATGAGTTTTTGTTATAGACATTAGCATTAACTCATATATTACTATATTTCATCTTTAGACAAATTTCAATGTTAAATATTGATTTTGTCTTTTTGTTATACCTAAATTTTAGTAAGACGTTGTATCTTGATCCATCAATATCCCATTTTTTATCATAATCAAATCCTTCTGCTGATATTTTCATCAATGCAGTATTGGCAAATTGCTTAAGTTAATGACATTGTGTGTGAACAGTAACAAATATGTTACAATTAAGTCTGTGATTATTATTAATCTTTGACATTCCCGCATTTTTTTGATACTATAGAATCAGTAAAAAACTAGCAGACCTCCCATGGGAGAAATCCTATGGGAGGTTTTTGTAACGAGGTGAGGTGTATAATGAAAAAAGAAAACAATTCTGCACATAACCATAACAGAGGAAGCTTTTCCGGAAGGATTGGTTATGTGCTGGCAGTTGCAGGTTCTGCAGTAGGACTGGGAAATATCTGGAGATTTCCGTATCTTGCAGCGAAATATGGAGGCGGAATTTTCCTGCTGATCTATATTCTTCTGACTGCATCATTTGGTTATGTGCTGATCATGTCAGAAACAGCTCTTGGACGAATGACCAGAAAGAGTCCGGTAGGTGCATTTGAGCATTTTGGAAAAACGAAATCATTCAAAATCGGCGGATGGTTAAATGCAGTGATTCCAATGCTGATCGTTCCTTATTACAGTACGATTGGCGGATGGGTAATTAAGTATCTTGTGGAATACTTCAAAGGAAATGTCCAGGCAGTAGCAGAAGACGGATATTTTGGAAACTTTATTTCCGATTCCTGGCAGGTGGAACTCTGGTTTCTGGTATTTGCGGCGCTTGTATTCATCATCATTCTCGGTGGTGTACAGAACGGTGTAGAGAGAATGTCAAAGATCATGATGCCGGTTCTGGTAGTTCTGGCAGTCGTAGTTACAATCTATTCTGTCACACGTCCGGGCGCTGTTGAAGGTGTGAAATATTTCCTGATCCCGAATGTGAAAAATTTCTCCTGGATGACAGTAGTAGCAGCGATGGGACAGATGTTTTATTCTTTGTCCATTGCAATGGGAATCCTGTATACTTACGGTTCCTATGTCCGTAAAGATATGGATATCGAGAGATCTACCACACAGGTTGAGGTTTTCGATACAGGTATCGCAATCCTTGCAGGTCTGATGATCATCCCGGCGGTATTTTCATTCTCCGGTGGAAATCCTGAAACACTTCAGGCAGGACCATCTCTGATGTTTATCACATTGCCAAAAGTATTTGCAAGTATGGGATTTGGTACTGCAACAGGAATCGTATTCTTCATACTTGTATTACTTGCAGCTCTGACAAGTGCAGTTTCCCTGATGGAAACCAGTGTTTCCACATTCATGGACGAACTTCACTGGAGCCGTAAGAAATGCTGCGGTCTGATGGTTGTGATCATGATTGTACTTGGAACCGCATCTTCCATGGGATATGGACTTCTGGATTTCATTCGTATCTTTGGAATGAACTTCCTTGATTTCTTCGATTTTATGACAAACTCAGTAATGATGCCGTTGGCAGCACTTGCAACCTGTATTCTGATTCTTCGTGTTGTTGGTATTGATGGAATGGTAAAAGAAATTGAACAGTCTTCTCCATTCCGCAGAAAGAAACTGTACAGGGTATTTATCAAATACTTTGCACCGATTTGCCTGATCATTATTTTGCTGAGTTCTATTGCAAACGTTTTGGGAATTATCAGTATGTAAAAAATATATGACTCTTTTTACAAAGAATGCAGCATGGATCAACTGCAAGACAAGAGAAGAAGCAACTGCACAGTTCACCAGGAAGAATGGCTGGCAGGCAAGCATGGCAGGAAATCTGCCAATGAATGTGTGAAATGTGGTAAGTGCGAAGAAGTATGTTCGCAGCATATTAAGATCAGAGATGAGTTGGAGAAAGTTGCAGCAGAACTTTTGGGATAAATTGCTATAGATAAGAGTAGAAAAGAGGAGTGAAACATGAAGTTCGATAAAGAGAAAATGCGCTTATACGCAATAACGGACCGTCACTGGCTTAATGGGCGGAGCCTTAGGGAAGTGGTAAAGGAGAGTCTGGATGGAGGCGTAACCTTTCTGCAGCTCAGGGATAAAAATTCAGATGATGAAACTTTCCTGCAGGAAGCAGCTGAACTTCAGAAATTATGCAGAGATTATAAGGTACCTCTGATCATAAATGACAATGTGGAAATTGCTTTGAAGATGAATGCAGATGGTGTTCATGTAGGGCAGAGTGATATGGAAGCAGGTGCTGTGCGTGAGAAACTTGGACCGGATAAAATCCTGGGAGTTTCGGCACGAACGGTAGAGCAGGCATTGCTTGCACAGGAGCGTGGTGCAGATTATCTGGGGGTGGGTGCAGTATTTGCAACCGGTTCAAAAGCAGATGCGGCAGAACTTCCCCATGAAACACTGAAGGCAATCTGTGAAGCGGTATCTATCCCTGTGGTGGCAATCGGGGGGATCACAGCAGAAAATATATCTCAGCTAAAGGGAACAGGGATTTGCGGTGTGGCAGTGATCAGTGCCATTTATGCTCAAAATAACATTAAAGAAGCAGCAGAAGAACTGAAAGAGGCAGTAGATAAGATTGTATGATAGCAGAAATGAGAGGAAGACAATTATGAGAACTGCACTGACGATCGCAGGAAGTGATTCCAGCGGAGGCGCCGGAATCCAGGCAGATATTAAGACAATGATCACAAATGGTGTATATGCAATGAGTGCCATTACCGCATTAACTGCACAGAATACAACCGGTGTACAGGCAATATTAAATGTAACACCGGAATTTCTGGGGCAGGAATTGGATTCTGTTTTTCAGGATATTTATCCGGATGCGGTAAAAATCGGAATGGTATCAGATAAAGATCTGATTCATGTAATAGCAGAGAAACTGAAACAATATAAAGCGGAAAACATTGTTGTGGATCCTGTTATGGTTGCAACAAGCGGTGCCAAGCTGATCAGTGATGATGCAGTGGAGATATTGAAGCAGGAACTGTTTCCACTGGCTGATGTGCTTACTCCGAATATTCCGGAGGCAGAGGTTCTGGTTGAAATGTCAGTGACCAATGCAGAGGAAATGATAGAGGCTGCCGGAAAGATTTCTGAGACATATCATTGTGCAGTACTTTGCAAAGGCGGACACAGCATTAATGATGCAAATGATCTGCTTTACTATGATGGAAAATATTGCTGGTTTGAAGGAAAGCGTATCGATAATCCAAACACACATGGAACAGGCTGTACGTTGAGCAGTGCCATTGCTTCCAATCTTGCAAAGGGATATGACCTGCAGACTGCTGTAAAACGTTCCAAACAGTATATTTCAGGAGCACTGGCGGCAATGCTTGACCTGGGAAAGGGAAGTGGCCCTATGGATCATGGATTTGCAATCCGAAATGAATATGTGAAAGAAAGTGAAAAGTGAGAATAGCTATGGAAGACAATAAAAAGAAAGGCCTCGGAATGGTTCTGGAAGGTGGAGGTATGCGGGGACTGTATACAGCCGGAGTTCTGGATGAGCTGATGGAGCAGGGGATTTATGCAGATTCTACAGTTGGCGTTTCCGCCGGTGCAATTTTTGGATGTAATTATAAGTCCCGCCAGATTGGACGAACCCTTCGTTATAATACCAGATTCTGCAAGGATAAACGATATATGGGATTGAAAAGCTGGATCACTACCGGCGATCTTTACAGTAAAGATTTTGCATATGGGGAGGTGCCCTGGAAGCTGGATGTTTTTGACACAGAGACATTTGCCAGATCACCCATGAAGTTTACGGTTGTATGCACAGATATTGAAACAGGGAAACCCTGCTATCAGGAATGCAGAATGGGAGACAGGCTGGATGTGGAATGGATGCGCGCATCAGCTTCCCTGCCACTGGCTGCCAGACCGGTAAAGCTGAATGGAAGAATGTATCTGGACGGTGGTATCTCAGATCCGATTCCTGTAAACTGGATGCTTTCACAGGGTTATGAGAAAAATGTGGTAGTATGTACCCGTCATCCGGGATACAGAAAAGAACATAATAAGCTGATGCCACTGCTCAGACTGAAGTTCAGGGAGTATCCGGAGCTTGTAAAGCTTCTGGATGAACGTCATATTCAGTATAACCGTATGCTGGATAAAATCGCATATCTGGAAAAAGAGGGCAGGATCCATGTTATCCGCCCGGACAGAGACATCAGTGCCAAACCGGTTGAGCGTGATCCCGCCCATTTAAAGGAGATTTATGAGGTGGGACGGAGAGTGATGAAAGCTGATATGGAGAAACTGAAGGCGTATTTGGCAGAGTAGATCAGATTGCAGATATCCGCCGGACTCAATTCAACTGCTAATCACTTATTTGATTATTATTTTATCCGTTTGATATAAATACAAATATAGAAAGATACATAAAAAGAAAGATATGTTCAGACAAATCTACTGTTGAACATATCTTTTTTATATATTTGCCAGACTATAAAATTAAACATAGATTAGAGCGTGTCTGAAAAAGGCTTTCTGCAAGATGTGCGTCACAATTTGTGGTATATTTTGCCCGGATGAGGGCGCCGTAGTGGGCTACGGCAACTGAATTCGGGTGAAATATCCCGCAAAGTGGGGCGTGCAGATTGCGGGAATGATTTTTCAGACACGCTCTAGTACTTAGAGGGAAATAACTGATTATTTATAAAAATTATTATAAGAGTATCGTGCATCGGTAGCACTGATCGTAATTGAGCAAAGTGAGAGGTTATCAGTGAACAGTAGGAATACTGGATAAAATATAAAGTATAACAGTATAAAACAGTTGACAACAGTTATATACTGTTATATACTGTTTGTAGATGGAGGAGAAACATATGCATATAATAATCAATAATTCATCCATGGTACCTATTTATGAACAGATCATAGACCAGATTAAGTCTGCGATTATCAGAGGAGAGTTACAGCCGGACACTGTATTACCTTCAGTACGCAGTCTGTCAAAGGAACTGAAGATCAGTGCCCTGACTGTGAAGAAAGCCTACGACAACCTGGAAGAAGAGGGATTTACCGTCACTGTTCATGGAAAAGGAACCTACGTTGCAGCCACAAATAAAAACCTGATGAGGGAAGAACAGCTCAAAGAAGTAGAACATGATCTGGAGCAGGCAATCATGAAGGGCAGAAGATGTGGACTGAACGATGAGGAAATCAGAAATCTTTTTGAAATGATCATGGAGGACTAAGACATGTTGAAAATCAGTCATTTGCAGAAAAATTACAGAGGTTTTTCGCTGGACTGTTCTATGGAAGTACAGCCTGGGATGATTACAGGACTTATTGGAAGAAATGGTTCCGGGAAATCCACCACATTTAAGGCTTTGCTTGGCCTGATTCATCCGGATGGCGGAGAGATAGAGGTCTTTGGGAAAAAGGCAGAAGAGCTTAAGCCGGAGGATAAGCAGAAACTGGGAGTTGTTTTTGCAGATTCAGGCTTCAGTATGTATCTGACAGTAGCGGGCGTGGCAAATATTATGAAAAGCATATATCCAGATTTTGACAGAGAGGAATTTCTGCAGCAGTGCAGAAGATTCAATCTGCCCACAGACAAGAAAATCAAAGAATTTTCCACTGGTATGAAAGCAAAGTTTAAAGTACTGGCAGCATTAAGCCATAAGGCAGAATTGCTGATTCTGGATGAGCCCACAGTTGGTCTGGATGTGATAGCCAGGGATGAGGTGCTGAACATGCTGAGAGAATATATGGAAGAAAATGAAAGCAGTTCTATTCTGATCAGTTCGCATATTTCATCAGATCTGGAGAGTCTTTGTGACGATTTTTATATGATCCATGCCGGAAAAATTATCCTTCATGAGGATACAGATGTACTGCTGTCAGATTATGCAGTTCTTAAAGTTTCAGAAGAAGAGTACGAAAAACTGGATCAGCAATACCTTATTAAGATCCGGAAAGAAGCTTATGGATACAGGTGTCTGACAAACCAGAAACAATTTTATATGGAAAATTATCCGGATGTTGTAATTGAGAATGGAAAGATTGATGATCTGGTAGTGATGATGGAGGAACAGGTATGAAGGGATTATTTGTAAAGGATATAGAACTGATGAAACAGCAGAAACAGTATTTTATCCTGGTTATTGTAATGGGAGTCATCCTGAATCTGGCAGGAAGCGGGAGCGTCAGTTTTGCTATAGGATATTTTACGTTTGTCACAGCAATTTTTGCCATTACGACTATAAGTTATGATGAGTTTGATAATGGTCTTGCATTTCTTATGACCTTGCCGGTTACCAGAAAACAGTATGTGGCGGAGAAATATCTGCTGGGAGCAGGGCTTACGGCTGCAGCGTGGGGAATTGAAGCAATAACGGGAGTGATCTGTAAAGGTGTGGCAGAGCTTCAGGGGTGCCTGAGTGAGAAAATTATTGGCACTCTGATATACATTCCACTGGCGCTTCTTATGTTGTCAGTATCGCTCCCGCTTGTAATACATTTTGGAGCAGAAAAAGGACGTTATATTGCAATGGTCATGTGGGCTATTATAATTGCCGTAGTTTATGCTCTGATAAAAACAATGGGACTTTCAGCAGACGCAGTCGATGCATGGCTGAATGGACTTAACCGGGGAATGGTATTGGCCGGAGTTGTATTATTTACAGTAATTGTATATATGGGATCTTTTTGGATTGGTGTCCGGCTTATGGAGAAGAAAGAATTCTGATGTGTCTCGAATATGGTTGTAATTATAAAAGCAGTGTGCTAAAATTATATCAGCGTAATTGAATAGCTGTTAAGTGAACATTATCATACGCAGATTTTGTGTATGATAATGTGAGAGGGAATCAGGTGAAATGCCTGAACGGTTGCGGCCACTGTATACAGAAAAAAAGCGGGATTGTAATATGTCATTGCATAAATATGTGAGAAGGCGGAATCCGGCTGTCAGAGAGTATTTGGAAATATTTCTGATACAACATTCATGAACTGCTGAAGCATGGATGTTGTATCAGTTTTTATTTTATGGGAACTTTCTGTGATCTGTGAGTCAGGAAACCTGCCTGACAGCGTAAAGAAGGAGCTTCCGTAAAAAGTATCCGTTATTCTTATCACTTCTATTTTACTTTTTCTGAAGTCCCATCTTTTCGGTTACACGAACAGGTAAATAACATATACGAAAAGAGAGGAAGTCAAATGAAAAACAGGTATTTATCCACAAGAATCATGGCAATTATGATGGCAGCAGCTATGGCAGTTTCCGCAGCTCCGGCAGCTTTTGCAGCAGAGAGAGCAGACTCTGAGACAATCAAAGAGGACAATCAGCCGGCAGCAGATGCAGACTCTGATACACAGGAAGATGCAGACGCACAGGATTCAGCAGATGCAGATAAGACAGCAGACGCAGAAGGTACAAAGACAGAATATCCTCTGACCATCACAACCTATGATTATGATGGAAATGAAATCGAAACAACCTATGAAAAGGCACCGGAGAAAGTTCTTGCTGTATATCAGGGAAGCATTGAAACCATGCTTGCACTTGGCCTGGAAGACCGTCTGGTAGCTACTGCAGGTCTTGACAATGAAGTTCCGGATGAACTTAAAGATGCATTTTCAAAAACAAATTATCTTGATGAATTTACTCCATCCCTTGAGACTGTAACGATGTTGGAGCCAGACATGATCTTATCCTGGAGTTCCCTGTTTTCTGATAAAAATCTCGGAAATGTAACAGACTGGATCGACAAAGGCTGCAACACTTATTACAACACAAACACACGCCCTGACGGAGACAGAACTCTGGAAAATGAATTTACAGACATCTTAAATCTTGGAAAGATTTTTGATGTACAGGACAAAGCACAGGCAATCGTAGATGATGCAAAGGCAGTGATCGATAAAACTCTTACAGCAACAGCAGATGTAGAAGAGAAACCAAGCGTAATGGTTCTGGAACCTCTTGGAGAAGATATCACAAACTATGGTGCAAAGAGCCTTGGTGGAGATATGGTAACACAACTGGGTGCGACTCTGGCAAACCCGGATGCTTCTACAGCAGGAAAAGAAGATATCATTGCGGCAAACCCTGATGTGATTTTTGTTGTATACATGCCATATGCAGGTGATGATCCGGAAACTGTAAAAGAAAGCCAGCTTGCCGTTATCAAGGATGACGAAGCACTTCAGAGCCTTGACGCTGTAAAGAACGGTCGTGTTTATCCGATCATGCTCAGTGAAATGTACGCAAGTGCAACACGTACACAGGATGGTATTGAAACTTTCGCAAAAGGATTATATCCGGATGTGAATCTTGACTGATTGAGGACATAACAGTGAAAGAACAGGTTTCACAGACAAAAAAAGGCAGTGTGCTCAGGACATCCATGTATGTGGCAGTTCTTATCGGGCTTGCGGCATTTTTGATTTTTTCCATTCTTGCAGCAATCACTTTTGGAAATGCAGATCTGTCACTGAAAGATGTTTACAGTGTCATTGCATATAAATTGTTTCATATCAAAAGCCTGTCCGCCTATGCAGAAGGCGCAGTTCACGATGTTGTGTGGTTGATCCGGCTGCCCAGAGTCCTGCTGGCTCTGGCAGTTGGAATGGCTCTTTCCGTCTGTGGCGTAGTTATGCAGGCAATTGTCCAGAACCCACTGGCAGATCCGTATGTACTTGGTATTTCATCCGGTGCATCCCTTGGTGCAACACTGGCGATCATGCTTGGAGTTGGTGGATTTCTCAGTGGAAATTCAGTTGGTGTTACTGCATTTATTGGTGCAATGGTCACTTCTTTTGCAGTAATTGCCATTGCAAACATGGGCGGAAAAGCTACTTCTGCCAAACTGATCCTTGCCGGAATGGCTGTCAGTGCGGTATGTTCTGCTTTTTCCAATTTTGTTATCTATATCACCAATGACAAAAATGCAGCAACAGAAGTAATGAAGTGGACGATGGGAAGCCTTGCAGGCGCAAGCTGGAGCAGAGTAGGTGTAATGCTTCCTGTTACATTGATCTGTGTAATTATTTTCTGGACGCAATATCGTAATCTGAATCTGATGCTGTTAGGAGATGATGTATCGATCACACTGGGAACTGATTTGCACAAGCTGAGAACTTTTTATCTGATCGTTGCTTCTGTAATGATTGGGTTTGCAGTATATTGTGCGGGTGTGATCGGCTTTGTAGGACTTGTGATCCCTCATGTGATCAGAATCCTGTTTGGAACAGGCCACAGAAGATTACTGCCATTAAGTGCACTGCTTGGTGCATCATTCCTGATCTGGTGTGATGTGGCATGTCGTGTGATCCTGAAGAATTCTGAGATGCCGATCGGTGTGCTGGTATCCATTATCGGTGCTCCATGCTTTATTTATCTGCTTGTGCGGAAATCCTATGGATTTGGAGGTAGTAAGTAATGAAAATCACTACAGAAGATATTCAGGTTGGATTTCACGCCAGACAGATACTGAAGGGAATTTCCATAGAGTCAAAGGATAAGGAACTGGTAGGGATCATCGGACCAAACGGAAGCGGAAAATCTACATTATTAAAATGCATCTACCGTATCCTGAAGCCAGATGCAGGTGCCGTTTATCTGGACGGCGAAGAACTCCATTCCATGAGCGTAAAAAGCTCCGCCAGAAAAATGGCAGTTGTGGCACAGCACAATTACTACAACTTTGATTTTACCGTACGGGAAGTCGTGTTGATGGGACGTGCACCTCATAAGAAAGCATTGGAACGGGATAATGCAAAAGATTACCGGATTGTTGAAGAAGCACTGAAAACGGTACAGATGGATGCATTTGCGGATCGCACATTTTCTACGTTGTCAGGTGGAGAGCAGCAGAGGGTTATTCTGGCAAGAGCACTTGCACAGCAGACACCTGCACTGATCCTTGATGAGCCGACTAACCATCTGGATATCACACATCAGATCATGCTGATGGAACTGGTAAAGAAACTTAACGTAACTGTAATATCAGCTATCCATGACCTGAATATTGCGGCGGCATACTGCGATAAGATTTATGTATTGAAAGATGGTGTGCTGGAAGGATATGGAACTCCACAGGAAGTACTCACTCCGGAGCTGATCAAAAGGATTTACCAGGTAGATTCGGAAGTGGTAAATGACAGCCGCGGGAAGATGCATATTTTATTTTTATAATATGATATCAGGGTCAAAAGGTCAGAAAGTCGTTCGTGCTTGCACGATAAGACTTTGGAGCTTGGGACTCGTCAAACATGAGAAAGTAGCAATTTACGTAGTAAATCAGAGGATTTCGAATGTTTGAGTATTGACAGGCCAGAGTCAGGAAAATTTTTGACTCTGGCCTGCTATATATGGAGGAAAAAGATGAATAAAATAGGAATTTTGATGTGTATTCATTCTAATAATGTATGCGCCAGAGTTGGATGCCTGGCAGCATTTCAGAACAGAACCGATTTCTTTCAGGATTATCCGGAAGATACCTGTCTGGCAGCAATGATGACCTGTAACGGATGCAAAGGCGCCAACCTGATAGAACCCATAGAAGACAAAGGAATCCTGGAAAAGATAGACAGACTGGTCAGTGAAAAAATCAGTGCCATCCACGTTGGTGTCTGTCGTCTCCCGGATGGAAAGCATGAATGTCCAAGGATGACACAGATCTGCAATATGATAGAAGAACGTGGAATCAAAGTAGTCAGAGGGACACATAAGGAATAAAAAAGTTTCCATACGTTACTGTTCACTCCGTTCACAGTAAAGTAGCCAAAATTCATTCCAGATTGCCTGCGGCAATGGAATTTTGGCTTGTATGTCTCGGGATTTTGGCATATTCATGCCAAAACACCTCGCGGGACAGTGGCGTGTGAACAGTAACTTCCATACAATTTATAAAATAAAAAGAATATAAAATGCCTTGAAAATAAGAGTAAGTAATGCTAACATAAGTATAAAGCATATTTCTCTTATATTTCAAGGCATTTTTGCCGTCTGATTATTCTAATCTCAATTCAGAAATCCATGCTTTTAATTCCAGTTAATTATGAAAAGCAGGAGCTGAGAAGTGATAAGAATAGCACAAAATGTTCTTTGACTCCTGCGGAAAACAGGAGGTATTGCCAATGGCAAAAAGAAAGAACAAAAAAATTATTGTGAAAAGAAACCGATTGAAAGGCAACACAGCAACTGTAAACCGTAAGTACAAAGATACAGTATTCCGTATGCTGTTTTCAGACAGAAAGAATCTGTTGTCGCTGTATAATGCAATCAATGGAACTTCCTATACAGATGCAGCTCAATTAGAGATTGTGACACTTGAGAACGCAATCTATATGGGAATGAAGAATGATCTGGCGTTTATTATAAATACGAATCTGTTTCTGTATGAACATCAGTCTACGTATAACCCGAACATGCCTTTGAGAGACTTATTCTACATTTCCAGCGAATATCAGAAAATGGTGGATTGGAAGTCCTTGTATACCTCAACAAGACTGAGAATACCCACACCGAATTTTATCGTATTTTATAATGGAACAGAGAAAAAAGAAGATAAGTGGGTAGATTATCTGTCAGAATCGTATGAAAATATGTCAGGAGAACCAAATCTTGAACTAAAGGTCATCACATTAAATATCAATGTAGGGCATAATAAAAAACTAATGGAAGAATGCCGGACGCTAAGAGAATATGCTCAGTATGTTGATAAAGTACGCAGATATTCTAATGTAATGGAACTGAATACGGCAGTAGAACGTGCAGTGAGCGAAAGCATTCAGGAGGGAATTCTCAAAGAATTTCTGCAAAAGAATCGAGCGGAGGTAGTCGCTATGAGTATATTTGAATACAATGAGGAAGAGGAAAAAAGGAAACTTCGGAAAGCTGAGTATGAAGCTGGAAAAAATGATGGGATAAAGATTGGACGAGAAGAGGAAAAACGTAAAATTGCAAATTCCCTTTTTAAAGAGGGAGATTCAATTGAAAAGGTAGCCAGGATTCTTTGCGAAAGTGAAGAAACTATCAGAGGATGGGTGAATGAAAAAATGGATATAAAGGTGGAGTAACAGAAAAGAGCGTGCATTTGCCATGCGCGCTCTTTTCTGTTACTCCAATGATGCCAGTTAAAGATATAGATACCTGTTTAACTTTGGCAATGAGAAATTCCAATGTGGAACAACAGATACAATTAAAGTATATAACAAATCAGTAAACAAGTGCAAGAAATAAAAAAACAAATATAAACCAAGTATTATAAAATTATACTTAATAATAAAAACTATTGCATATGCAATGTCGATATGATGAAATGGGATATTATAGAATTGAATTTGCAGATGATGTAGATTAATAATGAAAAATTCTGTCGATGTTCGATAAAATAAAAATGCGAAGAGGTCGACAATGGTATGTAAACAAAGGGAATGAGTGGTTTTTTGATGAAAAACATGATAAAATGAATGGGAAAATAGAACAGATATAGTGAAGTCGACAAAAATGAGCAAATAAGCATAAAAAATATGCGGAACTGACAGCTATGGATTAAAGTAGAACCATATTGGAATGTAAAGCTGTATTCTCCACGATCTCTGGCGGCGAAAGACTACGAATTAAAGTAGAACCATATTGGAATGTAAAGATTGATGCACTTATGGAAACGGTTAAAGAAATCCCATTAAAGTAGAACCATATTGGAATTATATAGATTCTTATGTTAAAATAGTTATTTAATTGATACAAATGATTAATTTTATTTAAGCCAATACGTATACATCAATTTATAAAGAAAAAGGAGCTTTTAAATATACTATGGAGAAACTTGTCATTGGTATCCTTGCCCACGTAGATGCAGGTAAGACTACGTTGTCGGAGGGGATTTTATATTTAACGGGAAAAATCCGTAAGCTGGGGCGTGTGGATCATAAGGATGCGTATCTTGACACCTATAACCTGGAGCGGGAGCGTGGAATTACGATTTTTTCCAAGCAGGCGGAGTTTGAATTGGGAAACAGGGGGATAACTCTGCTAGATACGCCGGGGCATGTGGATTTCTCGGCGGAAATGGAGAGGACACTGCAGGTTCTGGATTATGCGATTCTTGTGATAAATGGAGCGGATGGTGTGCAGGGGCATACTATGACCTTATGGAGACTTCTGGCAAGATACCAGATTCCGACGTTCCTGTTTATCAATAAAATGGATCAGGACGGAACTGATAAAGAGAAACTTCTGGCAGAATTAAAGAAGCGATTAAGTGATAATTGCGCTGATTTCACCTGGGAAAACACAAGTGGAATAGAAAATAGTACTGACGAAACAGCAGAGAAAGCAGAAGATGAAATATCAGATCTGCAGTCTCGGTTTCTGGAAGATATTTCCGTCTGCGATGAAGAACTGCTTGAAAAATATCTGGAAACAGAGGAAATATCAACATCAGATATCCGAAAAGTAATCAAAGAGCGAAAACTTTTTCCATGTTTCTTTGGCTCTGCGCTAAAAATGACAGGTGTAGAAGAATTTCTCCATGGTTTGGAAAAATACTGCGAGACACCGACATATCCATCTGAGTTCGGGGCAAAAGTATTCAAGATTGCCAGAGACGATCAGGGCAATCGTTTAAGCTATATGAAAATCACAGGTGGAACATTGAAGGTGAAGGAACTTCTCACAGATACAGAGAAAGCGGATCAGATCCGTATCTATTCCGGTGCGAAATTTGAGCTTGCAAAGGAAGCTCCTGCAGGAACTATCTGTGCAGTGACCGGCCTTTCCCAGACACATCCGGGACAGGGATTTGGGATTGAACGGGAATCTGAGATGCCGGTTCTGGAACCTGTATTAAATTACAGAATTCTGCTTCCTGAGGACTGTGATGTTCACCAGATGCTTAAGAAACTCAAAGAGTTGGAAGAGGAGGAACCGGAACTTCACATTGTATGGAACGAACAGCTTGGAGAAATCCATGCCATGCTGATGGGTGAGGTTCAGATTGAGATATTAAAGCATCTGATCTGGGAGCGTTTCCACGTAGCAGTAGAGTTTGGCACAGGAAATATCGTATATAAAGAAACAATCGCAGAGCCGGTAGAAGGTGTAGGCCATTTTGAACCGCTGCGTCATTATGCAGAAGTACACTTGCTTCTGGAACCCGGAGAACCGGGAAGCGGTCTGCAGTTTTTTACTGCATGCAGTGAGGATGTGCTGGACCGTAACTGGCAGCGTCTGATTCTGACTCATCTGGAAGAACGGGAGCACCCGGGAGTACTGACCGGTTCTCCGATTACGGATATGCAGATTACACTGATCACAGGGCGAGCTCATCTGAAACATACAGAGGGCGGCGATTTCCGGCAGGCGACGTACAGGGCTGTGCGTCAGGGATTAAAGAAAGCAAAGAGTGTCCTGCTTGAGCCATATTATGAGTTCAGACTTGAGATTCCGGGGGATATGATAGGGCGTGCTATGACTGACATTCAGAAAATGAATGGAACCTTCCAGCAGCCGGAAACGGATGAGGATGATATGATGGTATTGAAGGGGAGTGCACCTGTATCAATGATGCGAGATTATCAGACACAGGTAACCTCCTATACAAAGGGACGGGGCAGATTATTCTGTTCATTGAAGGGCTATGCCCCATGTCAGAATCAGGATGAAATTGTAGAGGAGATTGG
>NZ_JBWJVP010000209.1:0-25632 GCF_056339915.1 Blautia sp. ZXY-1-B12
GGTGCATGTATAGATGAAAAAGGAACATTTCTTCTGTACGAATCTGAAGATGCAGAGAACTGGAAATACAGATGTCCTCTGATTACAGAGGAAACAAAGATCAGAACCATTGAGTGTCCGGACTTTTTCCCATTGGATGATAAATATGTAGCTATGGGCGCATGGATGAGCCATTATGATGAATACGGAAGATTCCAGCAGTGCAGATATTATGTGGGAGACTGGAACGGTGATGCAATGGATGTTCATACACAGCAGTGGGTAGACTTTGGAAGCAACTGCTATGCAGCACAGAGTTTTCAGCATGAAGACCGCAGAATCCTGATTGGTTGGATCAGTGATTTCTATGGAGAGCATATTGCTACAGAGCCGGGAGCTTATGGAAGCATGACTCTGCCAAGAGAACTTCATGTGAAGAATGAACATGTATATACAAAACCTGTAGAGGAAGTTTATACTCTTCTGGGGGATACAGTATATGAAGGCACAGGCAGTGAAATCAAAGTCGGCTCCATTGCAGATAACAGATATTATGCATCTGTATCATTTGAAGAAACAGGAGATTTCAACATTCTTCTTGGTCAGGATGGGGATAAATCCATCAGTCTGACTGCAGAAGGGGGAAAAGTATTCTTTAAAATGGCTGGTGTGAAGAGCGATAAGGTACAGTTTGTTTCTTCTGTGGAGAAATGCAGAAATGCAGAAATTTTTGTAGATGGAAGAACAATTGAGGTATATTTAAATGATGGAGAAGATGTTGGAACCAGACTATTCTACAATAGTAACAGACAGGGGATATTCTGTCTGAACAGTGATAAAGATGCGCAGGTGAAAATTTGTGAAATGAAATCCATCTGGAAATAAATCAGAGATTTCAGAAATCGGAATCTTAGATTTTTTCGAATATCTGTTTGACTTATGGAAACGTTATAGAAAATGAGGGATAAATAGAAATGACCACATCTATGATAAAGGGCAATCCGCTGAAACTGATGTTACAGTTCGCGTTTCCTTTATTATTAGGAAACTTGCTGCAACAGACCTATAATATTATTGATGCTGCGATCGTAGGCCAGATTCTTGGCGCAAAAGCACTGGCAAGTGTAGGAGCCAGCAGCAGTATTCAGTTTCTGGTACTGGGATTCTGCATGGGAAGCTGTACAGGCTTTGGTGTTCCTGTAGCTAAATATTTCGGTGCAGAGAAAATAGAAAAAATGCGGGATTATATCTTTAATGGAACTGTATTATGTGCAGGAATCGCAGTGATCCTGACAGCATTATGCAGTGTTTTATGTCCTCAGATTCTGCATATTTTATCTGTACCAGGAGACATTTATGACAATGCATATAGTTATCTGCTAATCATTTTCCTGGGGATTCCTTTTACGATTTTATATAACTATCTGTCCAGTATTTTGAGGTCAGTGGGAGACAGCAGGACACCGTTTATATTTCTGGCGTTATCTGCTGTTCTGAACATTTTTCTGGATTTATTCTGTATCGTAGTGCTGAAACTTGGATGTGCCGGAGCTGCCATTGCAACCATTTCCGCACAGGCGATCAGTGGAATCTTGTGCCTTATTTTTATTATCCGCAAAATGAAACTTCTGTGGCTCAAGAAAGAAAACAGGACAATAAAAGGGGATGCAGTAAAGGAACTTCTGGCAATGGGAATGCCTACGGGACTTCAATTCTCCATCACAGCTATCGGAAGTATGGTTATGCAGTCTGCGAACAACGGGCTTGGAAGTACATATGTATCAGCTTTTACTGCAGCAATGAAGATCAAGCAGTTTACCATGTGTCCATTTGATGCTATCGCAACCTCTGCTTCTGTATTCTGCAGCCAAAATCTTGGAGCAGGACAGTCTGACAGGATTAAGAAAGGATTGCGCTGTGGTATTACAGTGGGAGTAGGATATGGTATTGCGGCAGGAATTTTACTGATTTTTGCAGGGCATACACTTTCTATGCTGTTTGTTGGAAAGAGTGCGGTGGCAGTTCTGGATGCCTCTGCCAAATACCTCAGATGTATGGGATTTTTCTACTGGAGTCTTGGTATTCTCAATGTCGCCCGTATGGTAACTCAAGGACTTGGATATTCAGGCAGAGCCGTTTTCTCCGGCGTAACAGAAATGATCGCCAGAACAGTTGTCTGTCTTGGATTTGTAGGAACTTTTGGCTTCACAGCCATCTGCTTCGCAGACCAGACTGCCTGGATCACAGCAACCTGCTATATTTTTCCGACATGCCTGTGGTGCATCCGAAAGTCTACAAAAATGCTTGCATCTATAGCAGTCCGAGTAAATAATGCATCATAATCCAGCCCATCAGAGTGTGAAATTCTGCGTCAGATATCTTCCTTGTCTTTCGCACTCTGCTGAACTGTCTTAAATGCATTATTTATTAGGACTGCTATAATAAAAGTATGACAAAATAAGAAAACAGCTATGCAAGAGCAGCAGATAAAAATATCTGTACTCTTCATAGCTGTTTTTATGATATGGTAAAGCTATTGACTATATGGATACCAGTTTAAAAGAGCTTCTGCTCAGATGCTTTTTTATCCGTAAATGGTCCTGCGACAGTTTTGACATCTCTGTGATTTCCAAAGAAATCCTGATTAAAGATAATCGGGCTTCCGTCAGGATTTTCGTATTTCTGCTCCGGTTCGAATGCCATACCAAGTGTTTCAGTTGAGATGATACCGTCGTTTTCTTCTTTGATGATATCATACAGGTTGGTCTTCAGATACCAGCCATCTTCTTTCTCTTCAACAGAGATATCTACAGTGTGTTCTGCATCTGTGACTGCATTTGTTTCTTTTTCCCATGCACGTGCTCCATTGAAATAGAGATTGCCGGATGCCCATACAGGAAGATGATCATAATAGCAGTTGCCTGTTGTTTCAGAACCCATTCCGCAGTAACCTTCGAACTGTCTGTTCCATTCATCAAAGGTTGGATATCCGTTAAATTTGAAAGTTCCTGTGATCACATTGCAGTCATCCCACATATTTCCATTGTTACCCATAAGATCAGCCAGATCCTGCATACAAGGACGGATCGGTTTCTGAACGAAGATGTTGTTGTAGAATCTGTCATCTCCATGAAGGATGGTCATAAATCCTGCAACCTGAGTTCCGTGTTTGGTGTGATATGGAGTATATCTCGGAGATGGAATATCAGGTGCACCGTTGTCTGTACCGATACCAACAGAAACGAAGCCGCCGCAGATCAGGTTATGTACAAGGGCAACACCCTGGGTTGCAATTTTCAGTGCACGGTCAGACAGCAGGATATTGTGGTCGATCAATGTCGGACCATGGGAAACCTCAACGAAGATATCTTCTCCTACGCTTGTGACAGCGTCATCCCCTGCCTCGAAGTCATTAGGAAGAGCATTGTCATGGAAGAGATTTCCTGTAACGCGGGTTCCCTGTGCCTGCCAGTCAAGCCACAGACCACGGGTGCAGTTGTGGATATGGTTGCGGCGGAAAATAACATCGATAGCAGCATGCATTTTGATACCGCCAATCTCTGCTCCTGCCAGATTCTGCTTGTTATTAATGTGGTGGATATGGTTATCTTCAATAACAGAGAATACGCCTCCAAGATGTCCTACAATACCTGTCTGACCGCAGTCATGGATTTCACATCTGCGCACAATATGGGAACCGATGTGTTCTTTATCCCATCCTTCATAGGAAGCCTGGCAGATGCAGTCGCGTTCTGTCTGAGTTCCGTCTTTGTATTTCCACTTTAACCATTTGTTATCATTTTCAGGCTGCAGATATTTACCAAGAGAAATACCGCTGCATTTGGATTCATAGATTTCACAGTCTTCGATGATCCATCCTTTGGACCAGTGAGGACCGACCATTCCCTCCTGATAAGCGGTAGGGGGAGCCCACTGAGTAGCAGCCTGACTGATGCGGAAACCGGAGAGAGTGATATATCCGATTCCTTCACTTTCTGGATAGAAGCAGTTTCTTCTTACACTGATCTCAACATTTTCTTTATTGGGATCTTTTTCATGGAAGTTTGCATAAATAATTGTCTGATTATTGGCTTCATCCTGTTCTGCGTACCATGTATATACAGAGAAATCAGGATCCCATGAGATAGTACTTTTTTGTGGATTTTTAACTTTATCCAGAGTGGTTACTTCATACATGGATTTTTCATTCAGATATACATCTCCTGTATGAGCAATAAATGTAGCGATAAACCAATCTCCGGATACCAGGGTAGTAAATGGGTTATAATCACCGAAGATTCCGTTCGGAATGACTGCTTTCCATACAGTGCCTTCTACATTTTCCCAGTCTTTGACAGCTTCACTTCCTGTAATGTGCGCCTGTCCTTTTATTGCAGAACGGTAGGTGATACGCTTGTCTGCCGTTCCAGCGTGAATCGGATTAACAGCTTCACGGTATAATCCCGGTGCAACGATGACTTCATCTCCCGGAAGTGCCTTTGCAGCGGCCTCCTGAATAGTTTTGAATGGATTTTCTTTTGTTCCGTTTCCGGTCTGGATCACGGATGCATCAACGTAAATAATCATTATAAAAACCTCCCGGCCTTTTGGCCTGAATCCTTCTGTTTGCGGGCGAAATGCCCATAAGATATGTAATCTAGAGCGTGTCTGAAAAATGCTTTACGCAAGATGTGCGTCACAATTTGTGGGAGATTTTGTTCGGATGAGGGCGTCGTAGTGGACTACGACAACCGAATTCGGACAAAATATACCGCAAAGTGGGGCGTGCAGATTGCGGGAATGATTTTTCAGATATACTCTAGTGTAGCATGTAGATATGCAGCGAAACAATGGAATCCTGTGTCATTTTGTATGAATTTTGTGATGATTCATTACTGTTCACTGAAAACGTCGGATTCGAAAATAAGAGAACGAAAGAATTTCTGGCAAAAATCCTGTAAATAGAATAAATCTTGATACTTAAAACTTAAAATAGTGAGTAAATACCGGGCTTTATTTACCAGTAACTTTTGCCTGCATATCACATAGATTTTGATGTAAATACTCTGCAGATGATATATTATAAAAAATACAAATATTTTCAGAAAGTGCAGGCTATCATGAATAAAAAGAAATCAAAGAATAAAAAACAGGATAAGCAGAGTGAGAAGCCGGTTCCGAGGAAAAAGGAAGAGGAGCAGACAGAAGGAACTGGTAGAAATTCAGCTCAGAACCCTTGCTATGGATTACTGGTCTGTACTGGAATATCATATATATACTGCCTGGATTTTAAAAACAAAAATCCAGGCAGTTATTTTAATACCAGCGTGTCATTGGCAGATCATTATTGATTCCTTTAGTCATCAGAATCTGGTGCAGATCAATAATTCCGTTATGGAAGGTTGCAGCACATGCTGACAGGTAAAGTTCCCACATACGCAGGAAGGATTCATCAAACATGGTCTTTTCCTTTTCTATATTCTCACGGAAATTCTTTTCCCAGTGGAGCAGAGTTTTATTGTAATGCAGACGCAGATTTTCAATGTCCAGAGTGTGGAAATTGTCCTCTGCCATATGATTCAGGATTTCTCTCAGACTGGGAACGGTTCCGCCTGGAAAGATATATTTCTTAATCCATGGATCACCCGGATGTTCTTTCAGTGCACTGATAAAATGAAGCAGGAATAATCCGCCCGGTTTCAGAACTTTCTCTACACAGTCAAGAAAGAGCTGATAATTGTCACGGCCAACATGTTCCAGCATTCCCACACTGACTACCCGGTCAAACTGATAGTTATGTTTCGGCAGATCACGGTAATCCATCAGTTCCACTGTAAGATAATCTTCCAGGCCCTGATCTTTGATACGCTTCTGGAATTCTGTATATTGTTCGTGGCTTAAAGTGATTCCTGTACCATGTACTTTGTATTTTTTGGCAGCCTCAATCAGCAGAAAACCCCATCCGCAGCCGATATCAAGAAGACTCATACCTTCTTCCAGGTGTAATTTTTTCAGAATATAATCTACTTTATTAACCTGTGCCTGATATAAAGAGTCATCGTCATGAATGAAGTAGCCACAGGAATAACTCATGGTTTCGTCTAGCCATAATTTATAAAAATCATTTCCGATATCATAGTGGCTGGTGACTTCCTTTTCCTGATTTTTTTTGGATGTAGAACTGAACATGATCTTTTTCAGAGCAGATTCATTGGTAGAAAATTTGCTCATCTGTCCCAGAAAATGATCCAGTGCCTCGTAAAGATTTCCTTCAATATCCAGATCTCCCCGCATATAAGCCTCGCCTAATGCCAGGGAAGTGCTTTTTAGCAGCTCGGCCAGAGGAATTGTTTCCTTAAAATTTACTGTAAATGTGGGTTCTCCCTCTCCGATTGGATATTCGGAATTCTTGAACTTTACCAGAAATGGATAGTCCGTAAAGCGTTCAAGGAATTGCACCATTGCTTTTTCTTCAGCCTTTTCTCCTAATGTCTCAAACATAATATACCTCCTTTAACACAAAACTATGATACACCTTTGGGGGCGCTTATCGTCAAGGGGAGAATTAAACAAAGATATCTGGGAAATTGGTTAGACTTGTAGCAGAATAATGGAAATAGAAGAAGAAACAAAAAGTTCACAAAAAACATCTTGACCATCAAAGAAACACAAGTTATAATCCTGTCTTTGACAGTTACTAAACAAAAAAATTGCTGTACCTCTTGATTTTACTGAGGTTCGGCGATTTTTTGTGTTGTTTTGGAATATAGTATTTTATTCCCGGCCTTTTCATCGTTCTTAGTTTATCCAAGATCGTTTCGTAGCTGATGGCATTTTCCAGGTCTCTTTCAAGGTAACGATATATCACTAATGCAAGGAAACAGATAAGGAAATGGGCTTTTATGCGTATATCGTCTTGAAGAAAAAATGGTTTTGTTTCAAAATCAGTTTTCATTATACGGAAACATTTCTCGATTTCCCATATGTCGATATTTTAGAAATGCCGATAAATTTTCTATAAGATTCCATGCCTGACCCAATGTCAGGCACAAGTAATGAACTATCGGCATTTATTTCAATCCACAAAGCCGCTTGATAGTATCTTCGTCATTGGCATACTTGAACATCACATCATCCTTAAAGATGGAACTGTCACTATCGCTAAGTTTATACCGTGTCTTCATCATCAACATCGCTTATCTCATAGATTGTCTCATACTCATCAAATGAAATACTATAATAATGACTGATTACGTCTCTATAGTGAGAAATGCCGATATATTTACAAAGTCTTATAAATCCAATATTTCAGAAAGTCAAAAATCGGCATTTCTAAAATATCGGCATAATATTCCAACGACCTTCGCTGACTTTTAAGATATCTTTTACGTCATCGTCTAAGAGGTCTGTAGTTACTGCATACATCCCATCATATAAGGCTTCCTGTTCGATCTTTTCTGTGTCCAGATAATTGTGGATCTTTGCAGTTTCTCCATCTTCAGTTGCTGCGACTTTCCCTATGAATCGAGCAGGATCATTCGGATTCCTACGTTCCTTCTTTATCGTACCGGTGCTGAGCATTTTTTCAGCACGTTCTATCTGGGCATCTCAAACGGATTTCTGATATCTTGCATACTGTGGTTTTAAAGAAGTTTGTTTATTTGCATTTCCCTTATTGTTAATATAGCTTTTGGCAATATAAAAGGATTCCGAATTTTTTGATTTTGATGTAGTTACTTTCATGGAAAATCCCTCTACACACTTCTGAAAATAATGCTATATAATACTATAAAATAAAGCAAAAAATTTGACATAAAAAAGCAGGTACCATAAGGACTGCAAGCATTTTTTCTTATATTCAACTGTCAAACTCCCGTGTTCACTGACAATGTCGGATTCTGATTTTTTTCTGACAGTTTTTTGCGATTTTCTAAGAAATATGATATAATATAACATTATATAATGTTTGCATATGGAAGGAGTCATCAATGAGTTTGGATAAAAAATCACAGTTACCATTATATGCTCAGTTAATGAAAGAGATAAAAGATCAGATTCGAAAGGGAACATATAAGGAGGGAGATCAGATTCCCACAGAAGGAGAATTATCCGCTGCCTATCAGGTCAGCAGGATTACAGTGCGCAGAACAATTGAAGAGTTATGCTCTCAGGGATTTCTTGTAAAAAGACAGGGAAAAGGAACTTTTGTGGAAATACCCAAAATATATCGTAAAATAGAAAATGATAACAACATGAGTTTTTCTGAAGCGTGTCGTTCAAATGGAAGAAAGCCGTCTTCACATATCATTTCCTGTCATATTATGGAAATGCAGGAATGGCAGCAGGATTTTTTTAAACCTGAACATACTAAGATATATCACATAGAACGAATTTTGTCAGCCGATAACTTGCCGATTATTTATGAACATATTTATATTCCAACCGATTTTCTTCCAGATTTTCAGGTGGAAAAGCTGGAAAATGGATCTCTTACACGTCTTCTCAATAAAGAATATCATATGAAAGAATCTGAAAAAGCGAGAAGTACAGTAGAAGTCAGTACAGTTTCTCAACCAGTGGCAGGATACCTTAGAATGAATGAAGGAGAACCTGTTATGATTCTGGCAAGCTATATTAATAATGAAAAAGAAGAACCTTTATATATCAGTTATGAAATTATTGCTGGTTCACGTTACAAAATTTCCATATAGACAACGAAAATGTAATATTAATAGATGGTGAAGAACCGTTTAAACACGAAAGGTTATATTGAATAAAAAGAAGGATTTCAAATCTTGTTTTCAGCACAGAAATATACTCTGAAAATGAGAAACGGAAATCCTTTTTTTGTGTGTTATAGACAAAAAAATAAAGAATAAAATATCAAGAATTCACAAAGTTATGATTTGCCCAAAAGATCATATTGTATTATGACGTTATATGATGATATAATACAAACCAAGAAAGGAGGACGTGATAAATGAAAAAAAGATTTTCAAAAGTGATTATTGCAAAACATCTTTTTGACGGTATAAATGAGAAAGATTACGAAGGATATCTGTGTTTAAGTGGAAATCATATTGTCGAAAAAAAAGCAGGAAAACCTGAAAAAGATATTTTGAATCAGGCACAGGAAGTTCTTAATTTCAGGGATGAACTGGTTATGCCGGGAATTACAGATACTCATACATTTTTTACCGGATATGCAATTTATCATGTAGGAGCAGATTTTTCGAAAGTGACAGATAATGAAGAGGGATGCTGTATTCTGAGAAAATATGAGCAGAAGAGACATCCGGAGGGAGCATTACTGGGGCATGGATGGAATCCGGAGATGTGGGACAGGCAGAACGGAGAAGAAATGCTGGAAGAGAAATTTCCAAATAAAGCGGTGATCATTTTTTCGGCAGATCGTTCCTGTTGTATTATGAATCAGAAAGCCAGAAATATTTATCAGTTTTCGGCAGAAACATGTTATCCGGAAAGCTATTACCGCATCATGAGAGAATATCTGAATGACCGGGAATTTATTAAAAAGGAATTTTCAGATTATATGAAAATGATGAATTCCAGAGGGGTAACTACTGTAAAGGAAATGGGATTTGATGACTTCTATGGATTTACAGATTATCTTAAAGAACTGGAAGATTCTGAAGATCTTAATCTGAGAACCTTCTTTATGTCACAGCCTGTAGGTGAAGGAATGAATCTTGTTTATGCCCGCAGAATGAGAGAGCAGTTTACAGGAAATAAGATTCGTTTCAGTGGTTTTAACCGGATGACTGATGGTACGATTGCTTCTTATAAGGGTGATTTAAAAGAGCCATATGAAAATCAGGATTTCTGCTGTAAAGATCCGGTTCCATATGAAGAAATTGAAAAAGACGTTCTGGCAGCAGATGCAGAAGATTTCAGATGGTCTTTACATGCACAGGGAGATGGTGCAGTAGGAAAAATTACAGAAATTTATCAGAAATGCAAGAAGGTTCAGGGAAAGCTGAAAAACAGACATGCAATTACAGATATGGAGTTTACAGATCCAAAGGATTTGGAAATCCTTGGTCGGATTGGGGTAACAGCAGAATTATATTTTCAGATTATGTCACTGGATCCGGCAGATGTGCTGATTAATAATATTAAACAGACGATAGGTACAGAGCGTGGAAAATATTACTGGAACCGCCGTAAAATGCAAGACAGTGGAATGAATTTAAGTGGTGCCACAGATTTACCGTTACTGCTTACCAGTATACCGGAATCTATCTATTATTCCTGTGGAGGATACATGGATGGACGTGCTGAAGCATTTCAATCAGAAAATACTCTTACTGTACCGGAACTTCTGAAAGCATGGACAATCGGTGGACAGAAAAATCTGGGTATGGAAGAAGTGCTTGGAACGTTAGAAGAAGGGAAACTGGCAGATATTACTGTGTTTGACAGAAATTTACTTGAAATTAATCCGGTAGATGCCAGGGATGCAAGGGTTGTAATGACAATCATGGACGGAAGAACCGTTTTTACAGAAAATAGTCAGACAGAAAAAAACTGATCTGACAGAAAACAATAAGAAAAGGGGAAGGTAAAATGGAAGAAAAGAAAAAATTCAAACTTCATATGCCACATGTGCTCACATTGATTTTTTTCCTGATAATTGTAGTGGCAATACTTACATGGATTCTTCCAAGTGGTGAGTTTGAACGAAAGGTAATGGAAACTTCTGCAGGAGAAAGAAGTGTAGCAGTAGCAGGAACTTATCATTCGGTAGATAAAGTTCTTGAAGATGGAACAAATTTAAGACAGGGAATTGCTCAGGTACTTATGGCACCTGGAAAAGGAATTCAACAGATGGTAGAGGTTCTTGCATTTGTCTTTATTATCGGCGGTGTATTTCAGATTATGGCCAAGACTAATGCACTGAATATGGGAATTCAGAAGATTGTGAAAAAACTTGGAGCAAAAGAAATTCTGATCATACCGATTCTAATGGTTCTTTTTGGATTGGGTGGAAGTACCTTTGGAATGTCAGATGAGTTGATTCCATTTTATTTATTGATCATGCCAATTATGTTTGCAATGGGATATGATTCCATGACTACTTTTATGACAGTCTGCTTATCTGCAACAGTTGGTTATGCTGCATCTACAGTAAATCCATTTTGTGTATTGATTGCACAGGGCATTGCCGGGATTCAGGGAAATCCACAGCTGGTATTTAGAATGCTCCAGTTTGTGATTATGATGGCTTTGGTTATTGCTTTTGTAACCTGGAGAGCATTTAAGATTAAGAAAAATCCTGAAAAGTCTATTACGTATCAGGATGATTTGCTCAAGAAAAAAGAAATGAATACGGATATTGATTTTAATCAGGAAATGACAATTCGTCAGAAGCTGGTGCTCCTCACTTTTGTAATCGGAATGGTTATAGTGGTAGTAGGACTTGTAAAAAATGGCTGGTATATGAATGAATTATCCATGTGTTTTCTGGGAATGGGAATCCTGATGGGAATCTTTGGTGGTATGAATGAAACAGAAATAGCAGAAGAGTTTATCAATGGCGTAAAGGATATTGCATTTGCAGCTATGGTAATTGGTTTTTGCAGTGGAATCATGGTAATTGCGCAGGATGGAATGATTATTGATACTATTTTAAATGCATTAAGTGGACTGGTAGAAAAATCCAATAATGTTGTTTTCTCGGCAGTGATGTATGTGGTTCAGTCTTTACTGACATTGTTAGTACCGTCCTCCTCAGGACTGGCAGCATTATCTATGCCAATCATGGCACCTTTATGTGACCTTCATGGTGTAAATCCGGAAGCGGCAGTTACAGCTTTACAGTATGGAAATCAGTTGACAAACCTTATGAGTCCAGTAGCAGGAACAACAGTAGCGGGGCTTGCAATCTGCAAGATTTCATTTGGACAGTGGTGGAAAACTATCTGGAAAATGTTTTTGATCATGGCTGTTATAGCAATTGTATTCTGTACAATTTCAGCAGGATTATAGAAAACTATAAAATAAAAAATATAAATAAAAGGAGATTATTAAAATGAACAGACCAGAAGAATTAATCAAAAAAATCTATGAAGAGCAGGGACAGATTAAAGATGTATTTTTTACAGCATGTGGAGGTTCTTTAGTGGATCTTTATCCGGGATTCTATTTTATCAATGCAGAATCAGAAACTATGCACTCTCATTGGCTTACAGCAAAAGAGTTGATTGTATCCCCATCCAAATTTCTGAAAAAGGGTGCACTTGTAATTCTTTGCTCTCATGGTGGTAATACAAATGAAACTGTAAATGCAGCGAAACTTGCCAAAGAACGTGGTGCAGCAGTGATTACTATGACACATAATCCAAATTCTATCTGTGCACAGGAAGATATGAATCCAGTCGTATATAGCTGGGAAGATGATACAAATGAAAAAGAAAGACCGCAGGGAATTGTAATGCGTGTTCTTAATGAACTGATGAAGTTACAGGAGCCATCTTATACAAAATATGAAGCTGTACTGGATGGACTTGAAAAAGCTGACGGTATTGTCCGTGCAGCAGTAAAGAAAGTACAGAACCGTACATGGGTATTTGCTGAGAAATATTTTGAAGAGCCGTTCCTTTATATTATGGGCTCTGGTGCTTCTTATTCACAGGCATATGGTTTCTCTATCTGTTCTCTTCAGGAAATGCAGTGGATGGATTGCTGCTATCTGCATTCCGGTGAATATTTCCATGGGCCATTCGAATGCACAGATGAAGACCATCTCTACATTCTTCTTATGGGAACAGGTGCAGCCAGAGTTATGGATGAACGAGCACTTACTTTCCTGAAAAAATACGGAAAGAAATATGAAGTAATTGATGCTAAGGAACTTGGAATTGATGCAATTGACGAAAGCGTAAATGAATACTTCTGCCCAATGGTATTCTATGCAATGTCAGTAGCATATCGTACAGGTTTACAGGACAAGAGAAGACATCCTCTTGATATGAGAAGATACATGGGTGTTGTAGAATATTAATATTCTTTCGTAACAAGTCTGGCAGATATGAATCTGCCAGATGAAAAAGGAGAAGAAAAATGGTAAAGTATAATACAAAAGTACTGGGATTTGGTGATAATGTAGTTGATCTGTATGAACATTCTCATATGATGTATCCAGGCGGGAACTGTGTAAATCTGTGTGCATATTCCAAAATGTTTGGTGTAGAGAGAGCTGCATATATGGGATATTTTGGAAGTGATGACATTGCAGAATTTGTAATTTCAGTATTAAATGAACTTGGAATTGAAACTGTAAAGTGCAAACAGTTGGTAGGAGAAAACGGATGGTCTAAATGTACACTTCGTGATGGAGACCGTATATTTGGGGATTATAATGAAGGTGGAGTAAGAGGAAAGACTCCGTATATTCTTGACCGTTTTGACCTTGAATATATGAAAGAATTTGATTTTGTGCATACGGGAAATTATTGCTATACAGAATCACAGCTGAAAGTTATGAAAGAGGCTGGTATAAAAATTTCCTTCGATTTTTCTGATGACTCTTCCAAAGAATATTATGAAAAATATGCACCATACATTACATATGCATTTTGTTCTTTTGACGGAGATGATGAAGCAGCAAAAGAACATCTGAAATTTATTCATTCCCTGGGACCGGAGTTGGTATCTCTTACCAGAGGTTCTAAAGGCTGCATTATGTATGATGGTGAACAGTTTTATACACAGCCGGCAACACTTATTGACAATGTGGTAGATACAATGGGTGCCGGAGATTCTTTTTTGACCTCTTTTATGGATTGTTATATTGATCAGCTGAAAAGAGGAACTGACAGACAGGAAGCAATCCGTACTTCTTTAAAAGAAGCTTCTAAATTTGCAGCACATGTATGTACACTCAATGGTGCTTTTGGATACGGAAAACCATACGAGGATTAGAAATATAATATATAGAGTGAATGACAAAGAGGAGAAAATATATGCTGTACCATGGAAATGCAATGGATTACATATATGAGACTCCTGATATCCTGCAATACATATTGGAAAATAAGAAGGAAATTCTTGAGGACAGCAACAGAGTGCTGAAAGATAAGAAAATATCAGAAATTTACCTGACAGGTTCAGGATCTTCTTATAATGCAGCAGTAGCTGTAGCCGATTTTGCAAAGAAATTACTGGGTATACGGGTTACACCTGTATACCCAGTAATGCTTATAGAGGATTATGAACTTATTTCAAAAAGCGCAGTGGTAACAGGAATTTCACAACAGGGAACCAGTGCAGCAGTCATAAAGGCACTGGATGATGTTAGAGAGCGCGGCATTGTCACAATTTCAATGACCGGTGAATATGATACGGAAATTACCAGACATGCAGATGCTAACATATATATTGAATGTGGTTATGAAGATGCTGGTGCAACAACCAAAGGTTTTACGGCAACAGTATTGACTTTGATGATATGGATTATTGATACTGCCGAAAGCATTGGAAGGATTACAGAAAAAGAAGCTGAAAACTATAAAAAGCGAATAGATGTTGTAATAAAGAATATGAAAAATATTCTGCAGATAAGCAAACTCTGGTGCTCAGAAATATCAGAGAAACTAAAAGATAATGAAGATATGATACTTATTTCCGGTAATAAAATGAGGAGTTTGCTACTGGAGGGAATATTAAAATTTTCTGAGACCTGCAGATTTCCGGTGAGGGGATATGAGGCAGAAGAATTTATGCATGGTATGTATAATGCTGTCACTTCAAAAACTAACTTTTTATATATTTTTCCACCTAATGGTTATGAAAGAAATCGAATGGAAAAATTGTTCGATTATTATACAAAGCAGGGTTACTGTTTATTTGGGATTAATTCCAAACAGGTAGATGAAAATATAAAATATATACTGAACTGTAAATTTACAGACGATCCTGAGTTTTCAATTCTGGAATATATTCTGCCTGTACAAATGTTGTTTGTTATGACATCACGGGCAAGAAAGATAGATTTGAATATTCCGTCAGATCCTGATTTTCATAGATATATGGGTAGTAAACTGGAAAAATAGGAAAGTGAAATTATATGGGTATTATTGAGCTGTGAACAGGTAACAGAAGAAAGCATGGAGGATAAAATGGAGAAATTAATCAACAGAGAACAATTGGCAGGTATGAATATTCATTATTTATTTTATTCATTGGAATATTTTCTTGATGCACAAAAAGAAGCCGGATTTAAAACAATTGAGTTATGGCCTGGAACACCGCATTTCTTTTTAAGCTATATAGAATATTCTGACTGTAAACATGTCAGAAAACTTCTTGATGAAAGAGATTTGACTGTGAAGGTGATTACACCGGAAAATTGTACATACCAATATCAGTTCGCTGCACAGGAAAAAGAGCAGTTTGAAAAAAGTATGGCATATTTTAAGAAAGCTCTGGATGCCGGTGAAGAATTGGGTGTAGAAACAATGGCAATCAATTCAGGATGGGGATATTGGAATGAAGACAGGGAGGAAGCCTGGAAACGTTCAAGGGAAATGCTGTCTGTTCTGGCAGAATATGCCAAAACAAAAAATATCCGACTGGCAATGGAATCTCTTCGTCCGCAGGAATCCAACCTTGCTACTACGGTATATGATGTAAAAAGAATGCTGGATGAAGTAAATCATCCAAATCTGAAAGCGATGATTGATACCACAGCAATGGGAGTTGCCGGTGAAACAATTGATCAATGGTTTGATATACTTGGAGATGATATTATCCACATGCATTTTATTGATGGAAATCCTTATGGTCATCTGATTTGGGGGGATGGAACGCATAATCTTGAGGAGTTTCTGAAGGCAATCAATCGTCATGGATATAAGGGATATCTGGGACAGGAAATTACAGAATTTGACTATTTTAAAGATCCGGCTAGGGCAGATAAACAGAATATGAAAGCATATGAAACATTTATACGCTAAAACTCACATTATAGGAGACCAGCTATGAGTGATAAAATGAGAATAAAAATTTTTTCATGCATCATGCTTACTCTGTTTTTCTTATGTGCATGTAGAACGCAGAGTGTCTATGCTAAGGAAAAGATAACTGTCGGAACGAATGCAGAATATGCACCGTTTGAATATCTGGACAGTGATGGAAATCTCACGGGTTTTGATTATGAACTTCTGGAAGCAATTGCCCAAGAAGAAAATCTGGAATTGGAATGGAAAGATATGCCCTTTGATTCTTTGGTTGGTTCTATGGAAACCGGAAATATTCAAATTATTGCGGCAGCGATAGGACCAACAAAAGAAAGGGAAAAAAGTGTAGATTTTTCGGATGTTTATTATACGGGATCCCAGAGTATTGTAAGCAGTCAGAAAACACCTTTGTATGATTTTGCTGGATTATCCGGGAAAAGAGTAGCAGTTTTGGAAGGATCCCAGAGTGATTTCATTGTATCCGGAGAGAATACAGACTATGGTGTTGTTGAAAATGCAACAGTTGTCCGCTTTAAAAACGCTGCAAGTGCAGTAATGGAACTGAAAAACGGAGGTGTAAATGCTGTCTTAATTGATACTATTATGGCAGAGATTTACTGCAGACAGAATGATGATATTGTTTATCAGAAAGTGGATGGAACGGAAGAGGATACAGTGTATTGTATTGAAAAAGGAAATACAGAACTTTTAAATACAGTAAATAAGGGACTGAAAAAGTTAAAAGATAATGGAGAATATGACCAGATTTATGAAAAATTTTTCTCAGGAGAAAATGATACAACGCAAGTTCAGATAGCAGATAACACAGGAATAATTGGAACTTTCAAATTTATTTTTTCTGCAGGATAACCGTTGGAAATATTACCTGAATGGACTACAGGTTACGCTCCTGGTTTCAATCATGTCAGTACTTTTGGGAACTGTGATTGGATTAATGGCAGCAATGATAAAATTGAATGCCGATCGTAAGAAAAAAGAAACTGTATTGTCGAGGATTATCCATATATATGTAGATGTGATTCGTGGAACCCCTTCGGTATTACAATTGATGATCGTGTATTTTGCTGTCTTTCATAGCCGGTTGGGATATGTGGCAGCAGTTGTGAGCTTCGGGATTAACAGTGGTGCCTACGTGTCTGAGGTGATACGTGCCGGAATTATGGCAGTTGATAAAGGACAGCAGGAAGCCGGAAGATCTCTGGGACTTGGATATAAAGATACAATGAGATTTATTATTATTCCACAGGCTTTAAAAAATATTCTGCCTGCAATGGGAAATGAATTTATACAGTTGATTAAGGAAACTTCCATTTTGGGATATGTAGGTATTATGGATCTTACCAAAGCTTCTAGTTATGTTTCATCAAGAACCTATCAGATGTTTATACCATTGATAACTGCTGGAATTATGTATTATCTGATTGTGAAAATACTCTCTATATTTCTCGAAAAGATGGAAAGGAGAATGAGACAAAGTGATTAGTGTACATAATCTGAAAAAATCTTTTGGAAATGTGCAGGTTCTCAAGGGTATTAATATAGAAATACGAAAAGGTGAATGTGTCTGTATTATTGGCCCTTCAGGATCTGGAAAATCTACTTTTTTGAGATGCCTGAATCTTCTGGAGGTACCAGATGAAGGAGAAATTATTATAGAAGGGGAGCGCATTCTGGAAAAAAGGAAAGATATTGATAAATATCGAGAAAATGTAGGAATGGTATTTCAGCATTTCAATTTATTTCCAAACATGACAGTGCTGAAAAATATAACTCTTGCACCTGTAAGATTAGGAAAATGGAAAAAAGAAGAAGCGGATGAAAAAGCAATAGGACTGTTAAAAAGAATTGGGTTGGAGAAGAAAGCACTGTCTTATCCATCAAAGCTTTCCGGAGGTCAAAAACAAAGGGTTGCGATTATAAGAGCACTGGCTATGAATCCTGAAATTCTTTTATTTGATGAACCAACTTCAGCATTAGATCCTGAAATGGTAGGAGAAGTACTTGATGTAATGAAGAAATTGGCAGGAGAGGGAATTACAATGCTTATAGTTACCCATGAAATGGGATTTGCCAGAGAAGTGAGTGACAGGGTATTGTTTTTTGATCAGGGAGCTATATTAGAAGACGGTTCTCCAGAAGAAGTATTTGAAAAGCCACAACATAAGAGAACGAAAGAATTTCTTGCGAAAGTTTTATAAAATTCGAGTTACAAAAAGAAGATAGTGTTATGGTTGGTGTAATGTAAAAAACAAAAAATTCACAAAAAACATCTTGACCATCAAAGAAACACAAGTTATAATCCCCTATATAAAAATTTTCGTACAAAGAGCAGACAATGGGGTCTGAGAAAGAATCCCATTGCCTGCTCTTTTTTGTGTACTGCGAGGATTTTTATTACTGTTCACACACCACTATCCCGCGAGGTGTTTTGGCATGAATACGCCAAAATCCCGAGACATACAAGCCAAAATTCCATTGCCGCAGGCAATCTGGAATGAATTTTGGCTACGTTACTGAGAACGGAGTGAACAGTAACAGATTTTTGCATATTATAATCCGCACAATTCGAGAGGAGGAATATCATGAGGCTGAATCCCAAAGAACAGGAAAAATTAATGCTTCATATGGCAGGAAATCTTGCAAAAGAGAGAAAGGAAAGAGGTCTGAAACTGAATTACGTGGAGGCACTTGCGTATATCAGTTCTGAACTCCTGGAGCTTGCAAGAGATGGTAAAACAGTAGTAGAGCTGATGCAGCTTGGAACCAAAATCCTTACAAAGGATGACGTAATGGACGGTGTTGCTGATATGATCGGTGAAGTTCAGGTAGAGGCAACATTCCCGGATGGAACCAAGCTTGTGACAGTACATAATCCAATTCAGTAAGGAGGAGAATGAGCATGAAGATCGGTGAAATTATGGCCGCAGATCGTGAGATCACACTTAATGAAGGCAAGAAAACAGTGACAGTAACAGTGGCAAACAAAGGCGACAGACCGGTTCAGGTCGGTTCTCATTTTCACTTCTTTGAAGTAAATAAATGCCTTTCTTTTGACAGGGAAAAAGCCTATGGATATCATCTGGACATTCCTTCAGGAACATCTGTAAGATTTGAGCCGGGTGAAGAAAAAGAGGTTCAGCTTACAGAAATGGGCGGCAGACAGAGAGTATTCGGACTGAATGATCTCACCCGCGCCCAGGCAACTGACGATACAAAAGTAGCATCCATGGAAACTGCGAAATTAAAAGGATTTCTGTAAGGAGGGACAACAATGAGTACAAAAATTTCCGGAAGCAAATATGCGGCAATGTATGGCCCGACTACAGGAGATAAGGTACGTCTGGCAGATACAAGCCTTGTGATCGAGGTAGAAAAAGATTATACAACCTATGGAGACGAAGTAAAGTTCGGCGGCGGCAAGACTATCCGTGACGGTATGGGACAGTCTGTTAAAACCTGTAGCAAAGACGGAGATCTGGATCTGGTAATTACCAATGCATTGATCGTAGACTCTACAGGAATCGTAAAAGCAGATATCGGTATCAAAGACGGCAAGATTGCAGGAATCGGTAAAGCCGGAAACCCGGACATCATGGATGGTGTGACACCCGGAATGACAGTGGGCGCATCTACAGAAGCACTTGCAGGAGAGGGAATGATCGTAACTGCAGGTGGAATTGATACCCATATCCATTTCATCAGTCCGCAGCAGATCGACTGTGCATTATACAGCGGTGTAACTACTATGATCGGTGGTGGTACAGGCCCTGCAGACGGTACAAATGCGACTACCTGTACACCTGGACCATGGAACTTAAAAATGATGTTAAAGGCAGCCGAGGAATACCCGATGAACTTAGGTTTCCTTGGAAAAGGTAACTGCTCAGACGAAGCTCCTCTCATTGAGCAGGTCAAGGCTGGAGCTATGGGACTGAAGATCCATGAGGACTGGGGTGCAACACCTGCAGTTATCAATCACTGTCTGAATGTGGCAGATGAATATGATGTACAGGTTGCCATCCATACAGACACATTAAATGAAGGTGGATGTGTGGAAGATACACTTGCAGCTATCGGCGGCAGAACCATCCATACTTATCATACAGAGGGTGCAGGCGGTGGACATGCACCGGATATCATCCGCGCAGCAGCAGCTCCGAACGTACTGCCATCCTCCACAAACCCTACAATGCCATATACAGTAAACACTCTGGATGAGCATCTGGATATGCTGATGGTCTGCCATCACCTTGACAAGAGAATTCCGGAAGATGTTGCATTTGCAGATTCCCGAATCCGTCCTGAGACAATCGCAGCAGAGGATGTTCTTCATGATATGGGTATCTTCAGTATGATGAGCTCTGACTCTCAGGCTATGGGACGTGTAGGTGAGGTTATTACACGTACCTGGCAGACAGCAAGTAAGATGAAAGATGAGAGAGGTGCACTTCCGGAAGATGCAGGACATGACAATGACAACTTCCGTGTAAAACGTTATATCTCCAAATATACCATTAATCCGGCAATCACACACGGTATTTCCCAGTATGTGGGCTCTGTGGAAGAAGGTAAATTCGCAGACCTCGTTCTCTGGAATCCTGTGTTCTTTGGTGCAAAACCGGATATTATCATCAAAGGCGGTATGATCATTGCATCTAAGATGGGCGATGCAAATGCATCCATTCCGACTACACAGCCGGTTCTCTATCAGCCAATGTTTGCAGCTCATGGAAAAGCTAAGAATGAAGCCTGCCTGACCTTTGTATCCCAGGCTGCCATGGATGAAAATGTAAAAGAGAAATACGGTCTTGAGAAAACTGTAGTACCTGTAAAGGGATGCAGAAATATCAGCAAAAAAGATATGGTATTTAACGACAGAACACCGGAACTGACTGTAGATCCGGAGACATATAAGGTTACTGTTGACGGCGAAGAGATCACTTCCAAACCGGCAGAGAAGCTTCCGCTGACACAGCTTTACAGTCTGTTCTAAACAACTTTAAACCATTACATTCTGGTTATCTGATCATAAAAATGATATTCGCAGGACTGTTATTTATGGAGTTTTGTGAGAACTTTTATAAGAACTTACCAAACAATATAATGACAGTCCTGTCAGTATAAAATTCTGATTTTTATATGAAAATAAGCTGGATTTATTCATCTTGTTATGCGTGTTGAATAAAAGTATTTCCACTTACGAAATATAAACAGAAAAATATACTGAAGAAGCAGGAGAGGAGAGAATATTATGTTAGGAGTTTGTCTTTTATTCGTAGGAATCGTACTGATCAACAACGGTATGTGTTCTTTATACAATGTAGACGGAAAATCAACCGCCATTATGAACATCTTTACAGGTGGTCTTTCTTTATTTATTAACTTTGTCAATCTGGTGCAGGGCAATTATTATGCAGCAGGAACAGGACTGCTGTTCTGTTTTACCTATCTTTTCGTAGCCCTGAGTAAATTCCTGAAAGCAAGCCCTATCCCATTTGCATGGTTTTCTACTTTTGTAGCCATCAATGCGGTGATCTTCGGTACAATCGAGGGATTTACAGGAAGCACTGCACTGGGAATCACACCGGATCTGCGTTGGGCAGCAATCTGGTATCTGTGGGCAATTCTCTGGGGAACTGCTTTCGTAGAAGATATCTGCGGAAAAAAACTGGGAAAATTCGTTCCATATCTTCAGGTATTTGAAGGAATCGTAACTGCATGGGTTCCTGGAGTTATGATGCTACTTCAGATTTGGTAAGAACACAATCAATAAACCTTATCAATTGGAGAACAGGTGGTATTAATAAAACATAAAGCAGATTCTGGAGGTTGAAAATAATGCTGTGTGAACAGGTTTTAGGAAAGCTTCATGATTTTGATATTACAGGAAAAACAATAGAATATGTAGATATCGAATGGCACGAAGCATTTAAGAAAATACATAAAAAAATAACAGACAAAGGAACAGAAGTGGGAATCCGCATGGACGATTCCATTCTCGCCAGAGGTCTGTATCAGGATGATGTGATCTATGCAGATAATGAGAAGCTTGTAGTGGTAAACACACCGCCATGCGAAGTTATCCGTGTTTCTCTGACTCCCGGACATGAGAAAATGTCTGCAAAGGTCTGCTATGAAATCGGAAACAGACACGCACCGCTTTTCTGGGGAGAGAATGATACGTTTATCACGATCTATAATGAGCCAATGCTTGTTATGCTTCAGAAAATCCATGGAGTTCAGGCAGAGAAAGAAGTGTTGAAGCTGGACTTTGACAAGAGAATTTCTGCAAGTATTCATAATCATCATCATTAATAACAACGGAGGTTCTTCATGTCAGAAAAACAGTTCTATCTTCTACAGGTAAATGATGCGCTGTTCCCTATCGGAGGATATTCCCACTCCCAGGGACTTGAGACTTATATTCAGCGTGGAATTGTCCATAATGTAGACACAGCCAGAGAGTACATCACTCACAAAATCAAATGGAATCTTGCGTATACAGAACTTCTGGCAGCCAGACTTGCATACGAAGCTGCAGGAAAAAGACCTGCAGGAACTTCTGTACTTGGAAGAACTTCTGGAAGCATCCAGAATTCCTATGGAACAGAGAGAAGCTGCCAGAAAAATGGGTTCCCGTTTTGCCAAGACCATTGAAAAGCTTGGACTTTCCATCAGCGAAACAGGGATTTTCAGAGAATATCTGGATGCAAGAAAGGGAAAAGCAGTAAATCATTGCTGTATTTACGGAGTTTTCTGTGCAGAAATGCAGATTCCTCTGGAAGAGGCGCTGACACATTATCTATATGCCCAGACATCTGCAATCGTCACCAACTGCGTAAAAACAATCCCCCTCAGCCAGACATCCGGGCAGCAGCTTCTGAGCGGATGCTATGGGGAATTTGATGAGATATTAAAGGATGTCATGAACAGAAGTGAGGAGGACTTATGTCTCTCTGCACCTGGATTTGATATCAGAGGAATCCAGCATGAGAAGTTGTATTCCAGGCTATATATGTCGTAGCTTGAATTTGGTATTAGTTTATTCCAGGCTCAAGCGTGGATAGAAACAGAATCATGTGTATAATATGAAATCTTCAAAAATAATATGTGGAAAGTCAGTAAACAGATTATAAGAAGCTATCAACAAGTAAAGTAGAAAAGAGGAAATCGGTTATGTCATACGTAAAAATCGGAGTTGCCGGACCTGTGGGTTCCGGAAAAACAGCACTTATTGAAGCACTGTCAAGAAAGATGGCAAAGGATTACAGCATTGGTGTCATCACAAATGATATCTACACAAAAGAAGACGCCCAGTTCCTTGCAAAGAACAGCGTTCTTCCTGTAGAGAGGATCATTGGTGTAGAGACAGGCGGATGCCCTCACACAGCCATACGTGAAGACGCTTCCATGAATCTGGAAGCAGTAGATGAGATGATGGAACGCTTCCCTGATATTGAACTTCTTTTTATCGAAAGCGGCGGAGATAACCTGTCTGCAACATTCAGTCCGGAGCTGGTAGATGCAACCATCTTCGTCATTGATGTAGCAGAAGGAGATAAGATTCCGCGTAAAGGCGGTCCTGGAATCACACGTTCTGATCTTCTTGTAATTAATAAGATAGACTTGGCTCCATATGTAGGTGCAAGTCTTGAAGTAATGGAAAGAGATTCCAAAAAAATGCGTGGTGACAGACCATTCCAGTTTACAAATATCCGCGGAGATGAGAACGTAGATAAAGTGGTAGAGTGGATCAAGAAAAACGTACTCCTGGAAGGAATGTAAAGGAAAATGCCTATGGATAACAAATTCGGAAAAATATCCCGCATCAGCGCCTGCGCAGCCTTAAAAGACGGAAGGACTATTCTGGAAGATCTGTCTTTTACAGCACCATACAAGATCATGATGCCTTTCGAAAAAGAAAACGGTGGGATCCAGATCATGCCGCTCTGTGCTTCCGCAGGAATTATGGCAGGCGATTCCCAGGAATTTTCCTATCATGTAAAGGAAGGCGCAGACCTGGAAGTCCTGTCCCAGTCCTTTGAGAAAATCCACAAAATGGACGAAGGCTCAGCCGCCCGAACCATTGAAGTGCAGGTAGACAAAAACGCCACATTATATTACTATCCACAGCCGGTGATTCCTTTCGCACAGTCAGCCTTTGACAGCAAGATGACTATCCATCTGGAAGACGAAACCTCCCGTTTATTCCTGCTGGAGATCATCTCCTGTGGTCGAAACGCTCATGACGAACGTTTTCAGTACCGCAGATTCTCCTCAAAAGTCCTGTTGTACAGAGGAGACAAACTGATTTATCGTGATAATACCAGCTACGAACCGGACAAAATGCCCATGGAAGGAATCGGAATGTACGAGGGCTACACACATATGGCAAACCTGTTTCTTTCTAAGATCTGCAGCAGAGATGGTGAAAGTTGCAGTCAGGAATCCGGGAGTGTAAAGTCAGCAGATTCAGCAATCAATCTGGAACTTCAGGAAAAAATCTGGCAGATCCTTGATGAAGATTCGGAAATAGATGGAGGCGTTACCCGTCTCACAACCGGAGATCTGGCGTTGAGAATCTTCGGTTATCGTGCTCAGAAACTGCAGCAGGTAGCGGAAAAAATCAAGAAATTATACGAAAAAGAACAAATATAAAAAATGGCGGGAAATCCCGCCATTTTTTGTGCTGATGTATAGAATTATGTCGCTGAGGCGACCCGCCGCAGGCGGAGAATCATTGAGCATCCCTTAATTGCTCTACAACGCTGCATTTCGCTGCGTTGTCATACATCATGCAAGGAATCAGCCACCCCAGCAGAAGAAATACCGGAATTGTCAGCAGGACAGGCAGAATGGTGAATTGATACTCAAAGAACCAGAACATACTGCCCAGCATTTTTCCTGCAAGAGGTCCCACCGCCAGCGACAGAATAAAGGCCACTGCTACGGAGGACATTGCGTAAAACAATCCCTCGTAGATCAGCATGGTTTTGAGCTGCCGGTTCGTCATTCCTACAGCCTGAAGCACAGCAAATTCACGGCGGCGGGAAAGAATACCGGTCATCATGGCGTTGAAGAAATTTAAGAGTCCCACCAGCCCGATGATAGCACAGAGGATACCACCTATCAGAAGGAACATCTGCCGGAACTGAGCAAATTCAGAGCGAGCCGTGGCCTTGCTTTCATACATCAAGGGCGAAAACTCACCGGCAGTGAGCTTCGATAGATATTGCTCTGCTTCGGCCTCGTCCGCTTCGTCCGCTGTGTCGAACAGGTAGAGCATCGGAATGGCTGCACCACCGCTGTCCCTCTGTGCGGTGTCCACAGACAAAACTGCATCATAGCCAACGCCGCTATAACGATAACTCATGGAATTCGGAAGTTCTACCAAGGCGCAGACCGTGTACTCTACATCTCTGGCTCCATACAGTTTTTTCTGACGGTACTCCTCCGGTGTATCTTCGGTGCGGAGTTCTCCGGTGCGGCTGTCGATATATTTCACATCATCCGCATAGGTAGCCGTGATCGTGTCTCCCACCTTGGGGTAGTATTCAGGATTGAGCAGATTACCGTAGTCATCTAAGGAAACCGCAATGGCAATGGCGTTATTGTCCGGCTCCAGCATAGGAGAAATATCTCCGTCGAGCAC
>NZ_JBWJVP010000210.1:0-9094 GCF_056339915.1 Blautia sp. ZXY-1-B12
CATGAGGCGTGATCTTTGGCATTTGTTCCTCATGAGTACGATTATACTTTCCTAACGCCCACTGAAAATGTTTTTCCCAATGGAGTGCTACCTCAGGCATATCTTTTTTATCCAGGAATAAAAATCGACTATATCCATCTATAATCGGCTCAACCCTTACTTTTTTACGGTTTTTCACAATCTGTTCAAAACATTCATAAACTTCATCTGTCATCGGCAACATTCGTGTTCCACTTGAAGTTTTGGTATCTTCAATGACGTACTGCATTCCTCTGGTTCTCTGAAGCTGATGATTCACATTGATTTTTCTCTCCTGAAGATCAATATCTTTCACTGTCAATCCACAAAACTCAGAAATACGAAGTCCAGTCTTAAACAAAATAAACATTCCATTATAGTATTTTGAGTAATGGTCATCATTTCGGATAAACTCCAGAAATAACTCTTCCTGTTCTTTTGTAATTGCCTGTCTTGTAACACTGTCATTTACGACAACTGTACATAATTGAAATTCAAAAGGATTCTTGCGCAGTAAATCATCTTCAACTGCCATCTGAAATGCAGGTCTTACAATTCCACGCACACTGTGAATGGAACTGTATCCTCTTCCATCTGCTTGCAGTTTAATAAACCATGCTTTTGCATCCGACAATTTTATTTTATCTATTCTTCTGGTTCCGAATTCTTCTTTTTTTATTATATTGATCACAAAATCATAGTTCGCCTGAGTGTTATGACGAACCCCCTTTTTTTGTCCAATGTATTTTTGAACCAAATCTAAAACTGTTAAATTTCCTCCGTAAGGTACTATACCATCATGTAAATCTCTTTGGATATTTTTTTCTTTTTCCCTTAGAGCTAAGCATGGTCTGCATCCAGTTGGCAGAGAATCTTTTGGCTCTAATTTCCAACTATACAAAAACTTCTGCTTTCCATAACAATCTGTATATACAAACGCATATCTTCCATCTTTTCTCTGACTTTCTCCGTTTCGTAAAATTCGACCTTTTTTATCCCGTCGTTTTTGGTCACGTTTTGTTTTACCCAAACGTCTTCGCCCCTTTCCACGAAGAAGCCCTAGCACGATATAGGTATTATATCATACCAGGGCTAGCATTTCCACTTTAAAGTGCTAAATTGTTCGTATATTTTTTACAAAGACGTAGTCTGATCCAGAAAGGCCTCAAATTTCTTACGGTTAATCAATGACTTACACCCCACCTGGACTGTAAAGCAACATTCTGAATTTAGATGTTCCGAAATAAGCATCCTTATTTTCTTTTCACCTATTCCGAAATATTGCACTGCTTCATCCACCGTAAGCATATATTTTTCCCAAATTGGAATCTTACCTTTTTCAATTTTAATCGCCACTCTTCTCTCCTCCTTTTCTCTTTGGACAAAACATTTTTATCTGCCCATGACAATTTACAATTTTATACACTGTCATCGGCAGATAAAATTACAATACAGGTGGCAGTTCAGTACTCTGCCCACATCGGTTTTGCACCGTCATTAAATATGACCAGATTTTTTCTGGAAGTATCATTATCACAGATATGCTTCGTCGCCCTGTGCAGCTGCTACACATTTTGTCAAATTCTTCTCGCTCCATACCTTTACTTCAATGTTATATTTCAGCATTTCCTCGTATTTACTCCATTAACAGAGTAGATATATCATGGCGGATTTACCTAGTGGCTCTACATATCTTCACGTCCTGTATGTAAAACAATATACAATTTTCAAGGTACAAAAATTCCTGAAGGGGAAAAGGAATCTATATTAAATACTCCCTTTACTGATTACTTTTCCTTACATATGATTTCGTATCAAATCCCAAGGTCTTAGTAATCAGTTTTGCTTCCAGGCGTTGACGCAGAGTTTCATCTACACAGTAATGCACCTGTCCAAATTCGTCAAACATTTTTCTGGTAGCCAAAACTGTTATGTACCCTTCATAATGCTTCAACACTGCCTGGATTGCCTCAGTATCACCAGTTGATGCTGCCTCAATAACATGGAATGGCAGCAAATCAAATGCGCATTTCTGTTTTTTACTTTTTTTCATTTGCAGATTCCTCCATATTTTTTCTCATCAGTTCCAGTGATCGTCTACGATGCTCATTAATTGTGCTGCGTACAAGATTCATTTCTCTGGCAATGTCTGCATCACTCATATCCATAAAATATGATAATAACACAACATTCCTTTTCTTTTCAGTAAGTATCTGCCAGTGCTTCAGCAATCAATGCATCTTTGACTTCTATGTCGTAACCCAGGACCTGAAAACGATGTGTTTCCATTTCATGCTCATCCATTATAAAAAGTCTGCTCAACTCCTTTTCTGATAATTCTGACAACATCACTTCATACTTCTGGCGATATGCCATATGCTTTTCATAATTAATAACTTCACTTTTCAATGCCAGCTTGCACAGAGAATCAAACTGATGTCTGACTGTCTGCTCATCTTGAAAAGAGGATTGCTCCATAAGAGTTCACCTCCTTCCCCGCCGGTAGGCAATAAGCAAAGTTCTTGCTTCCCCTTCACACATATCCCAAACGGATGAGTGCATTTGTCGGGGTGTGGGAAGAAATTTTTAAAAAATTTCTTAATAAATACGAGAAAATTGTTTTTCCTGTATTTTGAGGTATAGAATGGGTAATAGTCCCGCAAATTGATAATATCCATATAGACCTCCGTTTCGGTTGTTGGTTGACAAGTGACCGAAACGAAACCGGCGGGGAACGGCACCGGGGCTGGACTTCGGGCCAGTATGACCCGAAGTTGTCCCATAAAAACAGAAAAACGCCCGGACGGCATGAAGCCATACGGACGCATGAAATAGAACTGTCGTTTACATGATAATATTTTTCATATAAGTAACCAGAATACCCCGGAGGAGGGGCAAGGCTTTTTTTAACTGATGTAACTCATGGGTATTGTGAATCACTAACGCAGACATGACGGCATCCTCCTACGCCACCATGTTTGTGTTAGAATATTATTTGCACGAAAAATGGCGGCTTTGAAACCGCCATCAAGTTTTTTATGTGAATAAGCAATGTAATACACCTACTTTATAAGCGTTTTTTTTTAACCACCAAAGCAGGCTCATCAGTTTTTTATCCTTTTTGCTTAGGAAAGCACACTACAATTTCAAAAACATTATTATTTAGAGAAGCACTGATAGAACCGCCCATTTTTACTGTTAAATTCTTTGCTATTGTGAGACCCAAACCGGTTGTTTTGCGGGAACGGGATAAATCTGTTGTATAAAAACGATTAAATATTTTGTCTATATCAGATTCATTTATGCTGTCTGTAAAATTCTGAAAAGAAAAATGGTAATTTTCATTATCATCATAAGATGAAAAATGATAATCACTTTTCCCATGTGACAAGGCATTAGAAATGATATTTTCAAAAATTCTGGTTACTGCTTTTTCATCTCCATAAAATGGAAAAGAAATCTCTGCAATACTTAATGCTGGAATTATTTTGCGTTCCTCAAAAGATTTAAAAAAGGAAACTGCAACAGAGCGTAAAACAGCATTTAAATCAAATGTAGTATAAGAAAATTCCATTTCATCAGCTTCTATTCGTGCAAATTCAAACAACTGATTTAGTAACTGATTTAAAACATTCAATCTTTCATTTATAACAGCTGCTGCATCTAAATCTTCCTCGGACAACTCCGGCGATTGTAGAAGCATTTGGGTATATCCTTGAATAGCAGTCACAGGTGTTCTAAGATCATGAGCTAAATTTGTAATTGTTTCTTTGATTGCCTCATCCTTTTTTTGTAATGAATATACTTGTTTGTGGTAAACTCGAAACAATTCATTTAAAGCATTTACAAGATCGGTTATATCGGAAGAAGGAAAATCTAATGTCAATTCCGCATGGGTAAATGAATGTAAAAGTGTTTGCAATTTCTGGCTTAACCGGGTTACCTCCCTACGATGAAGCAAGTAAAATGATAAAACAATAATAAGAGATAGTGTCACAATGATAGCATATATTTGAAGTACCACACTCATAACATTATCCCTCCCTGCATTATGTAATATCTCTTTTCTTGAAAATTGTTCCTATAACTCCACCAAATATGATCATATAGGCGAAGAAAATGATAATTGCGGTTGGAAGCCATTGAACTGCCATATCTATTCTTGTTTTATTGATATTACTAATTGCCCAAAAAATTGTGATGTTATATCCTAAGCCCAAAATACTTTCCAATCCATGAAGAACCAGATAACCAAAAAATATAAGCAAAGCATTAACTGCCATGCTAACTGAACTGTTTCTTATGAGAAAAACAAGTGAAATTGCGAGCGTTGATACAGCCATATGATATAATGCCTCACAGAATATGTAGGACACTATATTGCTAATGCTTGTAAAAGTAAGACCGCTTATTCCAAAAAAAATTTTATTACATAACAAACCAATTAAAAAGGCAGACACCAAAAAAAAGAATGATACAATCCAGCCAATTACCAATTTTGAGAAGAAGTAACTCCATCGTGACAGACCTTTTTCTATATAATGTTTTACAGTCCCTTGACGAAAATCATTTGAGAAATAGTAGCTGCAAAAAATAATCAAAGGGAATACAACTGGGTAATAATTAAAAAAAGAATCCCAGTAATTTGCAGAAACTTCTTTACCTACCAAATATTCTCTCATGCCAATCGTTGCTTTTTGTGCATAAGCACATAAGAATATCCATCCTGTCATCATAAGAAAACATACTTTCAAGACTTTTCCATGTATCGCTTTATAAAAATCAGCTCTAATTAAATTAAGCATTGACTATGCCTCCTCTCATTTTTTCATTAAAGTAATCTTCCAGTGACTCCTTTGTTACAGTACATTCATCAACAGCAATTCCATGATTAACCAGTAAGGAGTTTACAATTCCGGGATTGTCTACATATTCAAAAATCCGAATATTATTATCGGAAAGAATTTCGTAGTTTTTAGTATGGAGATTTTTCTCTATTAAAATAGCGGCCTGTGCAGTATCTGATGCCTTAATTTTTAAACAACATTGACATTTTTCATTTAATTCTTTTGCAGTAATTTCTTCAATCAGCTTGCCATTTTTAATAATGCCGTATTTTGTTGCAATTTTTGACAATTCCCCCAAGATATGACTGGAAATCATAATGGTAATATGTTCTTCCCTATTTAGTTTTAATAAGAAATTCCTCATATCTTGTATTCCAGTCGGATCTAAGCCATTGATAGGTTCATCAAGAATCAGAAAATCAGGATTTCCCAACAAGGCAACGCCAATGGCTAAACGCTGTTTCATACCTAATGAAAATTTTTTGACAATTTTATTTTCATATTGTGACAGACCCACCTGCTTTAAAATTTGTTGTACAGATTCTTTACTTGACAGTCCATATGCTTTTCTAAATACTTCCAAATTTTGTTTTGCGGTTAATTCTGCATAAAGTGCCGGAGATTCAATCACACAACCAATACGATAACGCTCAGTCTGGGGAACAAAATTTCCAAATAGTTCAACAGAGCCTTCTGATGGTTCAACCAAACCTGCAATCATTTTCATTAAAGTAGACTTACCAGCACCATTCTCTCCAATCAAGCCATATATTTCGCCTTTTTTAATAGAAATGGATACTTTATCAACAGCATAATAATTTGTGTATTTTTTAGATACTGTGTTCGTTCTTAGTATATATTCCATGATATATCCCTCCTTGTGGTTTTAGTGTAAGGGATAAGTTTAAGTAAATTATTTTCTAAATCTAAGGATTTCATAAAGATTATATGTCCATCTTAAACCCAATTCCCCAAACCGTTTTAATATACGATTTACTATTATCTATTGCAGCAATTTTTTTGCGTAAGTTGCTGATATGAACATTGATAGCATTTTCAGTTCCTTCTAAAGCTTCATTCCATAATTGCTCATAAATCATATCTTTCGTAAATACTTGTTGCGGATGTTCCATAAGCATTTTCAATATAGCAAACTCATTTTTTGTAAGGGGCAATTTTTGATTTTTTAGAGTGGCCTCCATTCCTATTGTATCTAAATTTAAATCGCCACAACATAACAAGGAATTTGATGTATATTGATTTTCATAAATCCGTCGCAAAATCGTTTCAATCCTTGCAAGTAGTTCTTCTATATCGAAGGGTTTCGTTACATAATCATCAGCACCGTTTTTCAATAAGGAAATTTTACTTTTAGAATCTTCTTTTGCAGATAGACCGATTACAGGTACATTTTTTGTTTTCTTTATTTCTGCTAAAACTTGTTCACCAGAAAGACCGGGAAGCATTAAATCCAAAATAATCAGATTAACTTTTTGCTTTTCAAGAAAAAGAAGGGCTTCTGTTCCTGAATAAGCAGAATATGTTATATAACCATTTTTCCGAAGATATTTAACAAGCATATCATTGATAGCCATATCGTCATCAACTATTAGAATTGTGTAATTCATATAAAATACCTCTCTTTAACATTGATCAATTTGCAGAATATAATTTTATGGCATATTCGTATCAACTTTATCACAATCGTTTGCTATATTCAATCATGTGGCTATTTGATAGTGAAATAAAATGCTACTTAACATCAAATTCCATTACATTCTCATAATTCAACCCGAAATGTACAATGATATAGGGTGATATGAGAATGAACCAAGATGAAATTAGGTTTGACTTTCATGGGCTCGGGCTGGCAATCAAACAAGCTAGAGAAGAAAGAGGCTGGACACAGGCCTATGTGGCGGAGCTGGTCGGCAAGACAGACCGCACGATTATGAATATTGAAAACAAGGGACAACATCCCAGCTTCAATTTATTTTTCAAACTCGTTACCATGTTCGATATTTCCGTAGACCAGTTTTTCTACCGGGAAGAACAGCGGGACGAACACAGTTGCAGAAAGCACATTGATGTACTTCTCAACTCCATGAATGAAAAGGAGCTAGTTGTCATGGAGGCCACAGCCGAAGGGCTCAAGAAAGCCAGAGAAACGGAGGTTCAGAAATAAGAGCCTCTGTTTTTTTGTGCTATTTTAGAGGTGTCGCTAAATGGTAAGCAATGCCTCTGTGGCCACAAGTGGCACAAAGGCGGCTTGTTGGGGCTCGCCCCAAACCCGTATCTTCGGGCCAATATGGCCCGAAGTGTCAGCGTCGCTTTGCTCCTTATTTTCATAACCTTAACGCTCCTTTTCCTGCTTTCTTCCCGGCTCGGCGTAGCCCATCAGAGTGTCAATGTTCGCCTTGATCGTGACGATCTCCTGCATATCCCGTCGTGCCTTCTGGTATTCTCCATAGAGCTGTTTTTTCTTTGCTGTGAGCTTGCGGCCTTCCTCCTTCAGCACATCCATTTTAGGGAGCTTCGCCCCGCCCAGCAGAGAGCGCATTTCCGCTTGTGCAGCCCGGTACAGTTCAAGGTCGGCCTCATGCTCCGCAAGGAATTTCCGGCTGTACTTCGTCGCCTTATACTGCTCAAAGACCGGACGGGTTTTGGCATACTGAACCGTTGCGGCCTTTAGCCCGGCATTGGTTTTCATGGCCTGTTCCGTCTGCTTGATCTGCTCGGAAATGGCATGGAAACGGTCTGCCGCCTCGGTGGCTTTCTGTGCCAACTGCTCATAATCGGTCAGTCCATTGTCCTGTATATAGGCAAGGGCAGCGGCCATCTGCTTAATGTTAAATACCTTCGCCCAGCGTTCATATCCCGGTCCCTTACCGGCAGCCAGTTTTGCTTGAATATCCACCGCCAGACTGATTTTCCGCTCCGAATGTCCGGGGCGTTTTTCTTTGCCCTCAATGGCGGACAGAACATCTTGCAAGTCGTAGCCGTCCCCCAGCGTGGAGGCACGCAGACGGGTGAAGCGTTCCTGCCCTTGCCCGGTCAGCCGGAAACTGATACCGCCGCCCCGAACCTTCTTGACCTCATACCCGGCCCGCTTCATCAAATTGAGAAATTCGTCCAGATCAGCGGGGTGCTCCGCCAGCGCAGTATCAATGGCGAGGCGCAGCCTGTCCTGATAGGAAAGCGGTCCTTTTCGTTCTTTCTGCCATTCTCCATAATTCCGATACTTACCCTTGCTCCGGGGCTTCGGGTTCTCCACGATGGATAGCCCGTTTTCAAGGCACAGCCTGTCAGAGAGCCGACGGAGGGCGAAGCTGGAGCCCCAAAAGTTTCGGAATTTCCGGGTGCAGTCAAGGGTGGTGGAGTTGTAATAAATGTGACAATGGATGTGCTGCTTGTCGGTATGCGTGGTAACGATAAAAGCGTGCCGCCCCTTCGTCCAGCGCATAGCCAACTCATAGCCGATACGGTTCGCCTCCTTCGGGGTGATCTCGCCCGGATAGAAGGATTGTCGTATCTGATAGCACAGCACATCATTTTCTTTTTTCTGTTCCCGGCCCGTCATAGCGGCATAGCTGGCCTTTGCCAAAAGGAACTCGTCCGCCACGGTGGCCGGATCACATTCATAAGCGGAGATATACTTTCCGCTTTCTGTTTTCTCCGGGTCCTTGCCATAGTCCAGACAATCCCGGATTGCCTCAGCAATCGTTTCGCCTTCGCCCGCATGGCGCTGTAACAAAGTTGTGGTAGCCAAAAATCATCCCTCCTTTCCATGAGAAAGGGGCGGCCCATCCAGACCGCCCCGACTTCGGGCCAGTATGGCCCGAGGCTGCTTAACTTGCCAGAAACCGGTACAGAGCGGATTTGCCTCCGTCCAGCGCCCAAAGAAGGGAGCCCGCCGCCGCTTGCAGTCCATACGGCGAAAGAAGGAAGGCAAGAAACAGAAATACAATCCCGCCTATGGGCGTCGGCGTGAAAAAGAGAACGACACCCAGCACCACCAGAATCACAGAGGCAATCGTCAGCAGGACGGCACAAATACCAAACAGGAACACCAGCAGAGCCGCCAGAAGGGACAACGCTAAAGCAAATGGAGCGACCAATATTTTCAGCAGTATCTTCATCTTCAAAACCCTCCTTTATCTATCCTTTCTACCTCTATTTTATCATGCCTGCCCGGGGACATAAATGTTGCGAAAGATTAGTAAATCCTG
>NZ_JBWJVP010000211.1:0-42803 GCF_056339915.1 Blautia sp. ZXY-1-B12
GAAATGGGATTTATGACAAGCCAGAATGACGATCTGAAAATGAATGATGCAGAATTCCAGAAAACAATGGTACAGGGAATCGCAAATGGCATTGACAGCTACTTTGCATCATGATGATGTAAGTGTCAAAAAGCATTTTGCCCTTGACTTGATATCTGCGGATTGCTACGCAGCTTCGCAGTTCCCGCAATCCTGATTACAATAATAATTACGAAAGGAAAACCGCAATGAATAAAAAGCCAAATGAAAAACCTATTTTTCTCTATATAGTGATCGGCATACTGACTGTTGCAGTGATTGCACTGGCAGCTGTTTCATTTTTATCACTGAACCATCTCGTCACACTACAGCAAAAAGTACAGACACTCTCCAAAACCGTAGAGGAGATTTCCACTGATGCAAATACCCTTATCAGTCAGGCAGATCAGTTAGATGAATTAAGAGAACAGGAAAGTTCTGTCAAGGCAGCCACCGGAGAAACATCTCCTGCGCAGTCAGAATCCGCTGAACCCTCTTCAGAATCCGAACAGCAGAACGGAACACTTTCCCCTTCCTCCAACAACACATTTACCGACAACACTGATTCCAGCATGGACAATCTCCTGAAACAGGTACAGTCCCTGCTGCCGGCTGATAACGGAACCTGGTCCGTCTATGTCTGCAACCTGCCGAAAGATTCTGAAGGCATGATCAACGATACTCCCATGCAGGCAGCAAGCCTGATCAAACTGTATATTATGGGAGCTGTATACGAAAACTACGATACACTCTCCCAGTCTCACAATGGAGACGAAATTGACAGTAATATTTCAGCCATGATCACTGTCAGTGATAATGATGCTGCTAACACTCTGGTAAACTGGCTTGGAAACGGCGATAACTCTGCAGGTATGGCAAAAGTAAATGGCTTCTGCCAGGAACATGGTTTCACCAGCACCCAGATGAACCGCCTGCTTCTCGCAGGTAAAGAAAACGGCGACAACTATACATCCGTCAAAGACTGTGGAACCTTTTTAAAGCAGATATACCAGACTGTCAACGGAACCCTTCCCGCTTCTACTCTTCCAAACGCAGATGCAATGTATTATCACTTAAAAATGCAGCAGCGTAAAAACAAGATCCCTGCACAACTTCCAGAAGGCGTCGGTACTGCCAATAAGACCGGCGAACTTGACACTGTAGAAAATGATGCAGCGATCATCTATGATACAGCCAAAGGAATTGATCTTGTAGTATGCTTTATGTCACAGAATCTTACTGATACCGGTGCAGCCCAAAGCACCATTGCTGCAGATGCACGTGCTATCTACGGATATTATAATGAATAAACACACTCTTCTGAATCTACAGTCTATCCAGATAATTGTCATAAATCAGACAGATATTCGCAACCTCCGCAGGGGACTTACTTGATTCGGTTAAAAGAAGGAGGCACATCCCTTAACGGGTTGTGCCTCCTTCTGCAAATTCAACAGGAAGAATCGTCAATGTCTCAATCACTTCCCCTTTTATTTTCTTTAATAAAAGTTCCACAGCCTTTCGTGCCATATCCGGCACCGGCTGTACAATTGTTTATACCATTATGCCTCTTCAGCTTCCCCCTCTTCATAGGACTTCTCCCATATCTCCGAAAATACTGCCAGCGGACAGTCTGTGAGAAGGCACATGAGAAGGAAACATTCGTATGGATTTACTATGTATATCTCTCCCATTCCACATCGAAGCAGAATATCCTGAATCTCATCCAGAAAATGCTTGTATCTGTTAAAAGGATCATCATCCTCCATTTCCTGGGATACGATAAAGAATTCCAGTGTGATCAGGTCAAAGCGCTCCACCGGGAGTTTGTGGCTTAAAATATTTGTAATCCTCTGCCTGCTGAAACGCTTCTGGCTGAAATGCTTTGCCAGAATGGAGGCAGACATTTTCTTCAGATTGCCCATTTTGTTGATGGGGATTCCGCTGCAGATTACTTTTTCCACATCAGAAGGTGTAATTCTTTCTGCTGTCCACACCTTATCCCCACCTTTTTCCTCTTCATCATGCTGATACAGTCCGGCAATAATCTGCTTCGCATGATATAAAAGCTTTGTAAACTCCTGAAATGCCTGACTTTTCTCAGATATGGGATCTACTCTTTTTGATTTCAGTCGGGCAAGATAATCGATCAGTTTCTCCTCCGTATCAAGGCACAGGTTGCTTCCGTATAAAACCTGAGTATTTTCCACTTCCACAGGAGCGAGTATCTCATATTTTTTTTTCAATTCCTCTGCTTTATGATAACCCTGCTGCGTACTGTAACAATACCAGTAGATCACCTCGTCCGGATTGTAAAAATCAAAATCCTGTTCTTTCAGTACTCTTGTCAGGAAATCCGACACATCCTCTGTGGTCATTTTCAACCCAAACCCCAGAAGAAAAACAGTTTCTCTTTTTACAGATGCCTGATTCAGCCAGTTATTCACCAGTGCCGACAACTTGGTAGAGGTAGGATTCATGGATTTGGGCGTATAGGTTTCCTTAAAGGAATCTACTACGATCTCCTTATACACTTCCTGTGGAATCTCCGAGAAAGGTTCTTCCAGCTCTGCCCTTTCATAAATATATCTCTTCAGATGGTCGCCAAAGGACACCAGTTCCATCTCTTTATATAAATAGTGGAAAATAACATCCGCATCTTCGTCTTCAAAACTGTCCAGGCTTACCACCTGCCGAAATCTCTGTGCCGCCCTTCTGGTAAATTCATACTCCTGTACTTTATCAAACGCAACATTCTGTTCAAAATCCAGATCCTGCATACGGTTCTTCATGCTGCCCCACCTCTCATTTTTTATCTTTCAGATTTTTCATCCATTCTTTCATTCTGCGGACTGTATCCAGCTTCTGTACTTCACAGAGCACGATCGTCACATTATCTCTCCCACCTTTTTGGAGAGCATTTTTAAGAAGATCATTTACAATCTCCGGGATTTCCATATCCTGTGACAGAATCGCCTCTATCTCACTGTCCGAAAGCATATCTGTTACTCCATCTGAACACAGAAGATATCTGTATCCCTCCTTATGCTCGATTTCTGTCACAGAAGGTTCCAGTCTCTGCAGCTCTTCAGGAAGTCCAAGATACTGGGTTAACGGGGCTTTCCCAACTGCCGTACCACCAAAAACATGGTCTGTGGAAATCTGCTGAAGCTTACCACCATCCATAAAATAAATCCTGCTGTCCCCAAGATTGCAGGCAAACATAGACTCTGGTGTAAAGAGGAGCATCGCCATTGTGCTTCCCATGCTCCAAATATGATGCTCTGTTCCATATCTGCATACTGCCTGATTCATCTTCTCACATACATCGTCTATAAAATCTTCCGGCATATCCCTCAGCATTCTTTTATTCGCATTATAAAATTTTCCAAATTCTTCTGATGCAAGAAAGGCTGCAATCTCGCCGCAGCTTTCTCCTCCCATACCGTCAAATACCGCCATTGCCGGTACTCTGTTACCCGAAATAATCTTTGAGCAGATACCCTTTGTTCCTTCATTGTTCACCGGAAGGGATTCCCCAAAACACCAGAAATTATCTTCATTATTTGCCCGGATATTTCCTGTATGGCAGGTATATGCACATTCAATCTGATACATTGCCATTATCTGTCTTTGTTCCTTCTCCCTTCAATGCTTTCAATGAATTGTTCCAGTATTTCTCGCCACGTTTCACGAATTCCTCATTATCTTTTTCGTTATCGTGACACTTTCCATTGGAATCGATCCATCTTATCAGTTCGCCGTCGTTATAATAATAATATTCTGAAGTTTCATCATACCAGATATATGCAAAGAATAACTTCTCTCCCCAGTAGAAATATTCTTCATAAACTCCATCTCCGGATTCTGCCGGATAGACCAGAGCTTTCATGCATTCACTCTCAATATCCAGATTTCCATCTGCCTGCTGAGTGGTCTTTACCCTTCTCAGATATCGCAGAACAGTTCCTTCTGTTCCAACCCAGTCGTAACTGTTCAGATTATCTGTGATAGTTGTTGCCTGCTCCTTGATCGTATCCAGAGCTTTGGAGAAATCTTTGGATCCGGATTTTGTGGAGCTGTATTTCTCATCATCCAGAATTGCGATCGGATTATCCTCCTGTCCTTCCTGAGCATGATCTTTACTTACTCTGTAATAGACGGCGGCCATCATAAGTATCGCTGTACCTGCCACAATTGCAAGCAATGCCCTGCGCAGCAGCTGTTTCTTCCTGCGTCTTCGCTTTCTGGCTTCCACAGCACGCGCAGATCTTATCGCAACTGTTTCTGATGGCGTTTCCTGTGGCTGTATTTTCTGTTCTGCTACAACTGACATTGTTTCTTTATCTGTAAAGCTGCTCGCCGGAACATTGTTTACAGCACGTTTTCTTTTTGCAGCATTCTGAAAATCTGATGTTTTTTTATTTCCCCGGGTATTCTGTACTGACGTATTCTGCACTGTACTTTTTCGTACATTTTCGGCATCTGATGTAACATTCTGTGCTGCTCTGCCGTTCTGTGCAATTGCACTATATGATTCTGTTTTATCCGTTCCTGCTTTCTGAACACCGTTTTGTAACTGCCGGATTCTGCCAGATCTTCCATTTTTCAGATCATCCAGCGCACTATAAAGCTCCTCCGGTGTCTGATATCTCTGTGCAGGATCATAAGCACAGGCCTTCATGATAATACGGGCAAACTGTGTTCCTGCATCCACAGGTGCACTCATCTGCTCTCCTGCAACACGCTTATTTAATGCATTTTCCTTATCCCTGTAAGTGATAAACTGTTTTTCCAGACTCATAAATGGCAGTCTGTTATGATTCATCAGCCTGTACAGCACAATCCCAAGAGAATAAATATCTACCCTGCTGTCATATTTCTCACCTTTATACATCTCAGGCGCCATATAAGAGTAAGTACCTTTCTTGGAAAATCCGCTCATGGTTCGCTCAAGTTCACGTGCAATTCCGAAATCTCCAAGCTTAAAATCGCCAAATCTGGATACAAAAATATTCTCCGGCTTGATATCCCTGTGAATGATCTTAAGTTTCCGGCAATATTCCAGTGCCTTACTCAAATCCATTCCCAGCTTTATTACCTCTTTCTCAGTAAGCTGCTTTTCCGCACAGTAATCCATAAAACTTGTCAGATATTCCATCCTTATGGAAATCTCCCATCCAATGACATCCAGATATTCCATAACCTTAAAATCTTCTACAGAGACAATGTAAGAGTTTCCTCGAAAGTATTCCATGGTACTGATTTCCTGAATACATTCCTCAACCAGATTCTGAAAATACTGTCTTGTGGACTGCTCATCCCCTGTTTCAGAACGTACGCTGTTCAACTCGCTCTGGCTTCCGGGTATATTGATGATCTTGATAGCAGAATAGAAAGATTTTCCACGTTCTGTTCTCTGTGCCTTATACACCTTTCCAAAAGAGCCTTCGCCGATTTTCTCTATGATTTTCCATTCCGGCCATGCTGAAACCGGAAGTTCTTTATCCATATTGCACCTCCATTTCTGTTCAATTTCTATTTCCTTCCCTGTCCCGGTCAATGCTTTTTACAAGATGTTACCGGAAACAAAAATGTATATTTATCATAACTGTAAAAATACTTCACAGTTCATTACCTGCTCATAATGTACTGGTATTATAACACAAAAAGCAGTTTCTTTGTATTTTTCTCTTTTTTCGGCAATGGAATGTTCCGGAAAATAAAAGAGAACTACCTCGCCGGCAAAATCTGTCGGCACAGATAGTTCTCTTGTGAATTCATATCAAATCAGTCCGGATAAGTTATCTACTCCGTTGGATCATTCGTTGTCTTCTGCATCGTCTGAAGCCTGATCATCAGCTTCGTCTTCAGCAGCCTCTTCTTCATCAGATTCTTCAACATCGAATTCTTCGTCTTCCGGAAGTTCTTCATCCATTGTGACCATCTCATCATCTTTGATTTCTTCATCTTCCGTAAGTTCTTCGGCTATATCTTCAACCTTTACTTCCGGTTCAGGCATTGTGCTGTTGAGCCTTACATCTCTGTAGCGTTTCATACCGGTACCTGCAGGAATCAGTTTACCGATGATTACATTCTCTTTCAGACCGATCAGCGGGTCAACTTTACCCTTGATAGCGGCTTCAGTCAGAACTTTAGTTGTTTCCTGGAAGGAAGCGGCTGACAGGAAGGAGTTTGTAGCAAGAGATGCCTTGGTAATACCAAGCATAACCTGTTTTCCATCTGCAGGCTGTTTGCCTTCTTTTTCCATCTGCTCGTTAACGTCCTCGTATTCAAGGAAGTCAACCAGTGTTCCAGGAAGGAATTCTGTATCTCCGTTATCTTCGATACGGATTTTCTTCAACATCTGACGAACGATAACTTCGATATGCTTATCGCTGATCTCAACACCCTGGAGACGATATACACGCTGTACTTCACGGATCATATAATCCTGAACTGCACGTACACCCTTAATTCTCAGGATATCATGCGGATTTACGCTACCTTCTGTAAGTTCATCACCTGCTTCAAGGATCTGTCCGTCTGTGATCTTGATACGGGATCCGTATGGAATAAGGTAAGTCTTGGATTCACCTGTTTCCTGATCTGTAACGATAACTTCACGTTTCTTCTTAGTGTCATTGATAACAGCAACACCAGGAATCTCTGTGATGATGGCAAGACCTTTCGGCTTTCTTGCCTCAAAAAGCTCCTCGACACGAGGAAGACCCTGTGTGATATCTCCACCGGCAACACCACCACTGTGGAAAGTACGCATGGTAAGCTGTGTACCTGGCTCACCGATAGACTGAGCAGCGATGATACCGACAGATTCACCAACCTGTACCGGCTCGCCGGTTGCAAGGTTCGCACCGTAACATTTCGCACAGATACCAACTTTACATTTACATGTAAGGATTGTACGGATCTTAACTTTCTCGATAGATCCGCCTGTCTGGTTGTCCACGCCTTCTTTCATGATGCGGGCAGCACGTTTCGGTGTGATCATATGGTTGGCTTTTACGATAACTTCGCCATCTTTATTCTTAATTGTCTCACAGGAGAAACGACCTGTGATACGCTCCTGAAGTCCTTCGATCTCTTCTTTACCATCTACAAAAGATTCTACATACATACCTGAGATCTCATCTCTGTTTTCACAGCAGTCTGTCTCACGTACGATCAGATCCTGAGAAACGTCAACCATACGTCTTGTCAGGTAACCTGAATCGGCTGTACGAAGAGCGGTATCGGACATACCTTTTCGAGCTCCATGGGCAGACATGAAGTATTCCAGTACGTCAAGACCTTCACGGAAGTTAGACTTGATAGGCAGCTCGATGGTGTGACCGGTTGTATCGGCCATCAGTCCTCGCATACCTGCAAGCTGTTTGATCTGTTTATCGGAACCACGGGCACCGGAGTCGGCCATCATGAAGATGTTGTTGTATTTATCAAGTCCGGACAACAGAGCATGTGTCAGCTCATCATCAGTCTTCTTCCATGTATCAACAACTTCTTTGTAACGCTCTTCTTCAGTGATAAGACCACGTTTGTAGTTCTTTGTGATAAGGTCTACTGTATCCTGAGCCTGTTTGATCATCTCCGGTTTCTGCGGCGGAACGGTCATATCGGCAATGGCAACAGTCATGGCTGCACGTGTGGAATACTTGTAACCTGTAGCTTTGATCGCATCAAGAACCTCAGCAGTCTTTGTAGCACCGTGAGTATTGATAACTTTTTCAAGAATCTGTTTCAACTGTTTCTTGGCTACCAGGAAGTCAACCTCAAGAAGAAGTTCATTTCCCGGAACACTTCTGTCTACGAAACCAAGATCCTGTGGAAGGATTTCGTTAAACAGGAAACGTCCAAGTGTAGATTCTACTGTACCGGTCAGAACGGATCCGTCCGGCATTGTCTTGCTGCAGCGAACATGGATTCTGGACTGCAGTGTGATTACTTTATTCTCATAAGCAAGAATTGCTTCGTTTACGCTCTTAAAGAACTTGCCTTCACCCTTGTTTCCAGGTCTTTCCTGAGTCAGATAGTAGATACCAAGTACCATATCCTGTGAAGGAACGGCTACAGGACCACCATCAGAAGGTTTCAGCAGGTTGTTCGGTGATAACAGAAGGAAACGGCACTCTGCCTGTGCTTCCTGTGAAAGCGGAAGATGTACGGCCATCTGGTCACCATCGAAGTCAGCGTTGAATGCGGTACAAACCAGCGGATGCAGTTTGATCGCTTTACCTTCTACAAGGATCGGTTCGAATGCCTGGATACCAAGACGATGCAGTGTAGGTGCTCGGTTCAGCATAACCGGATGTTCTTTGATAACATCCTCCAGAACATCCCATACAGCAGGCTCCAGCTTCTCAACCATTTTCTTGGCGTTCTTAATGTTGTGCGAAGTTCCGTTGGCAACAAGCTCTTTCATAACGAAAGGTTTGAACAGCTCAATGGCCATCTCTTTCGGAAGACCACACTGATAAATCTTAAGTTCCGGTCCTACAACGATAACGGAACGTCCGGAATAGTCAACTCGTTTACCGAGAAGGTTCTGACGGAAACGTCCGGATTTACCTTTCAGCATATCAGAAAGGGATTTCAGGGCTCTGTTTCCAGGACCTGTTACAGGACGTCCGCGACGACCGTTGTCGATCAGGGCATCAACAGCTTCCTGAAGCATACGTTTCTCGTTACGAACGATAATATCCGGTGCACCTAATTCCAGAAGTCTCTTCAGACGGTTGTTACGGTTGATGATTCTTCTGTAAAGATCATTTAAGTCAGATGTAGCAAAACGTCCTCCATCCAGCTGAACCATAGGACGAAGATCCGGCGGGATTACAGGAATCACTGTCATGATCATCCACTCAGGACGGTTTCCAGACTCACGGAAGGATTCTACAACTTCCAGACGTTTGATGATTCTGGCACGTTTCTGGCCTGTAGCATCTTTTAATTCTTTTTTCAGTTCCGCAGAATCTTTCTCAAGATCAATTGCCTCAAGAAGCTCTTTGATGGATTCTGCACCCATACCTACACGGAAATCATATCCATAAGCCTCACGTGCATCCTGATATTCTCTCTCTGTAAGTACCTGTTTGTACTGGAGTCCGGAATTAGCCGGATCCAGTACGATATAGTTAGCAAAGTAAAGAACTTTCTCCAGAGTTCTCGGAGAAATGTCAAGGATCAGTCCCATACGGGACGGAATTCCTTTGAAATACCAGATGTGGGATACCGGAGCAGCCAGCTCGATATGTCCCATACGCTCTCTACGTACAGAGGATTTGGTAACTTCTACACCACATCTGTCGCAGACAACACCTTTATAGCGAATCTTTTTGTACTTTCCACAGTGGCACTCCCAGTCCTTGCTCGGTCCAAAGATTCTTTCACAGAAAAGTCCGTCTTTCTCCGGCTTTAAGGTACGGTAGTTGATGGTCTCAGGTTTTAAAACCTCGCCTCTTGACCACTCTCTGATTTTCTCAGGGGACGCCAGTCCGATTTTGATGGCATCGAAAGTCATTGGCTGATATGTTTCATTGGCGTTAGTTGTTTCTGCCATGTATTCTTTCCCCTTTCTTACTCTTCGTCATTGTCTTCAAGAGCCTCATCCAGCTCAATGAAGTCATCCTCATCTTCATCCTCGTCAATGTCAACGAGTTCTTCTCCGTCAAACTCCTGCTTTGTATAGCCATGTTTGCCGTAGTCTTCTTCTCTGTCATGATGTCTTCTGGAATCTCCCTCGATGACAGAACGAAGGTCTGTGTCACCGTAATCTACAGATTCAAGAAGATGTACTTCTGTATTGTCATCCTTGAGTACCTTCACATCCAGACCAAGAGACTGAAGTTCTTTTAAGAGAACCTTGAAGGATTCCGGAATACCCGGCTCAGGAATATTGTCACCCTTGATGATTGCTTCGTATGTCTTAACACGTCCAACAACATCATCGGATTTTACTGTCAGGATTTCCTGCAGTGTGTAGGATGCACCGTATGCTTCCAGTGCCCAAACCTCCATCTCACCAAAACGCTGTCCACCGAACTGTGCTTTACCACCCAGTGGCTGCTGTGTTACCAGAGAGTAAGGACCTGTAGAACGTGCATGGATCTTATCATCAACCAGATGGTGCAGTTTCAGATAGTGCATGTGACCAATTGTTACAGGACTGTCGAAATACTCTCCTGTACGGCCGTCACGCAGACGCACTTTACCGTCTCTGGAAATCGGAACACCCTTCCACAGTGCTCTGTGGGCTTTGTTCTCATCCAGATACTGCATTACATCCGGTGCTAAAATGTCTTTGTATTTCTCGCGGAACTCTTCAAAGTCTTCTGTGTTTACATAGTCGTTTGCAAGTTCCAGTGTATCCTGGATATCATGCTCGTTTGCGCCCTGGAAAATAGGAGTTGCAACGTTGAATCCAAGTGCTTTCGCAGCAAGGCTTAAGTGAATCTCCAGGACCTGTCCGATATTCATTCGGGAAGGCACACCCAGAGGGTTCAGCACGATATCAAGAGGACGTCCGTTCGGAAGGAATGGCATATCTTCAACAGGAAGTACACGGGAAACAACACCCTTGTTACCATGACGTCCGGCCATCTTATCACCAACGGAAATCTTTCTCTTCTGTGCGATGTAGATACGTACGGACTGGTTAACACCAGGTGACATCTCATCGCCGTTCTCTCTTGTAAATACCTTGGCATCTACGATAATACCGTATTCACCGTGAGGTACTTTCAGAGAAGTATCACGTACTTCACGTGCTTTCTCACCAAAGATCGCACGAAGAAGTCTCTCTTCTGCCGTAAGCTCTGTCTCTCCCTTAGGAGTAACTTTACCAACAAGGATATCGCCAGCACGTACTTCAGCACCGATGCGGATAATACCACGCTCATCCAGATCTTTCAGTGCATCGTCGCCCACGCCAGGAACATCACGTGTGATCTCTTCCGGTCCCAGTTTGGTATCACGGGCTTCGCATTCATATTCTTCAATATGAACAGATGTATAAACATCGTCCATAACAAGTCTTTCACTGAGGAGTACCGCATCCTCGTAGTTATAACCTTCCCATGTCATGAATCCGATCAGCGGGTTCTTACCAAGAGCAAGTTCTCCGTTTGCTGTGGAAGGACCATCTGCGATAACCTGTCCTGCCTCTACGTGCTCACCCTGGAATACGATTGGTTTCTGGTTGTAACAGTTACTCTGGTTACTTCTCAGATATTTAGTCAGATGGTAATCATCTTTTGTACCATCATCATTCTTAATGCTGATATCTGTAGATGTGGAACGAAGTACAGTACCAGATTTCTTTGCAACTACGCAGACACCGGAGTCAACTGCTGTCTTCACTTCCATACCAGTACCAACTACCGGAGCCTCTGTTGTCAGAAGCGGCACAGCCTGACGCTGCATGTTTGATCCCATCAGCGCACGGTTGGCATCGTCGTTCTGCAGGAACGGGATCAGGGCAGTAGCGACGGAGAATACCATACGAGGAGATACATCCATGTAATCAAACATATGACGCTCATACTCCTGAGTCTCTTCACGGAAACGACCGGATACATTCTTATGAATGAAATATCCTTCTTCGTCCAGAGGCTCATTCGCCTGTGCTACATGGTAATTATCCTCTTCATCAGCAGTCATATATACAACCTCATCTGTTACACGAGGATTCTTAGGATCTGATTTGTCGATCTTGCGGTATGGTGCCTCAATAAATCCGTACTGATTGATTCTTGCATAAGATGCAAGAGAGTTGATCAGACCGATGTTAGGACCTTCAGGTGTCTCGACAGGGCACATTCTTCCGTAATGGGAGTAATGGACATCTCGAACCTCGAATCCGGCTCTGTCTCGTGACAAACCGCCAGGTCCCAGGGCGGAAAGACGTCTCTTGTGTGTCAGCTCACCAAGAGGGTTGTTCTGATCCATAAACTGTGACAGCTGGGAAGAACCGAAGAACTCTTTCACTGCTGCAGTTACAGGTTTAATATTGATCAGGGACTGTGGAGAAATATTCTCTGTATCCTGAGTTGTCATTCGCTCACGAACCACACGTTCCAGTCTGGAAAGACCGATTCTGTACTGGTTCTGAAGCAGCTCACCTACCGCACGTATACGACGGTTGCCCAGGTGGTCGATATCATCGGCATTGCCAAGGCCATATTCCAGATGCATATTGTAGTTAATAGAAGCAAAGATGTCTTCTTTTGTGATATGCTTCGGGATCAGATCATGGATATCTCTGTGGATTGCTGCAATCCTGTCTTCTAATGTATCATTTTCTTCCAGAATGTTTTCGAGAACAGGGTAGTATACTGCTTCTGTAACACCGATGCTCTTTGGATCTTCAATTTCCGGAAGATAGTGGCGGATATCAACCATTAAGTTAGAAAGAACCTTGATTCTACGGTCTTCCTCGCCAAGGATCCATACATATGGAACAGCGCTGTTCTGGATGGTATTTGCCATTTCTTTTGTCACAACAGTTCCTTCTTCTGCCAGGATTTCGCCTGTAGAAGCATCAACAACATCCTCAGCCAGTCTGTGACCAACGATTCTTCTGTTGAGGTGGAGCTTCTTGTTAAATTTATAACGTCCAACTTTCGCAAGGTCATATCTTCTCGGATCAAAGAACATTGCATTGATAAGGCTCTCCGCACTCTCAACTGCAAGCGGCTCACCCGGACGGATTTTCTTGTATAATTCAAGAAGACCTTCCTGATAGTTGGTGGATGTATCCTTTGTAAAACTTGCAAGGATCTTTGGCTCTTCACCGAAGAGATCAATAATCTCTGCATTGCTTCCTACACCAAGTGCTCGGATCAGAACAGTGATCGGAACCTTTCTTGTTCTGTCAACACGTACATAGAAAACATCATTAGAGTCTGTCTCATATTCCAGCCATGCACCTCTGTTCGGGATAACAGTACTGGAGAACAGTCTCTTACCAAGTTTATCATGCGCTATTGCGTAATAGATTCCAGGGGAACGTACTAACTGGCTGACAATTACTCGCTCTGCACCATTGATGACAAAGGTACCTGTAACAGTCATGATCGGTAAATCTCCCATGAAAATCTCGTGTTCGTTGATTTCCTCTGTTTCTTTGTTAATCAGTCTCACTCGAACCTTCAAAGGTGCGGCGTAAGTTGCGTCACGTTCTTTACACTGTTCGATAGTATATTTCGCATCCTTCTCGTCAAATGTAAAGTCGATGAATTCCAGGCTGAGCTTTCCGCTGTAGTCCGCGATCGGAGAAATATCATCAAAGACTTCCCTAAGTCCTTCATCAAGAAACCATTTATAAGAATCCCTCTGGACTTCGATCAGGTTTGGCATTTCCAGGACTTCTTCTTGTCTCTGGTAGCTCATACGCATGCTTTTTCCAGTTTTTACAGAACGAATTCTGTTTTTTTCCATTGACGTTTCACCCCTGTTTTTTCTTTAAATTTATTATAACTTGACCCTTTTTGCCAAAAGACATAAAGGCACATCTTGCCATAATATAGCATTCTTCACTATAGCACAGCAAGTTGCGCCTGTCAATCACTTTTTTGATATTTTTTTAATTTTTTCAAATAATTGCAACAATCGCTATTTCGTTACTGTGAACGGAGCGAACAGTAACGCTATTTCTTCGAGATTTTACTGTTTCTTACGTGGATACGATTTGAATATCCATTTTCTTCAAAACGATTGCCTTTATAACTGCTGATATGAGAGCGGATAAATTCCGCCGCATATCCTCTGTTGCCGCGGAAGGAATTTCCGTCTGCCGAAATCCCCTTTGATCCGGCAATTCGCAGACCTGATTTTTTATTGGAACCACAGACATTTCCCTGCACAGAAGAATGATTGCTTCTTATATTGAGTTCAATTCCATTGATCGCATTTTCAGAAACAAAATTATCCGCTACCATTGCTGACTCACATCTCTGCAGAAGAATTCCTCTTGCCTTATTTTTAAAACTGTAATTACCATCAACCACACTCTTATCAATACATTTTACAAGTATGCCATTTGCCGCACCGGTACTAACTCTGTTGTGTTCAATACGGCTTCCTGCTGCAAGCCCTGAAGCCAGAATCCCATCTTTCATAAATCCGGAGACTGTATTTCCGTAAATCCGGCAGATTTTCTGTGAAGCCTCTGTTCCGACTGCATAAATCCCATATCCGTTTCCGCCGGAAAGATTGTTATAGGAAACTCTGATATTGCTTCCCTTGGCAACACTGATCCCCATATTGTTGTAGGTATGACTATCAGAAAGTCTGACTGTGTTCCCCCTGCATGAACAGTCTTCTGCAAGGGAAAATTTAATTCCGTCGCAATTTCCGCTGATCGTATTATTTCTGGCTGTAACTCCGCGAATAATATATCTTCCCGCCGGAATTCCATTGGTCGTCGGATTTGCTGTATTCTCAGGATCATCATCTTCAGAAGGAATAGTTTCTCCTGCTGAGCCCAGAGATACCTCGCCTGTGATCCAGATTCCATATCCATTCCATTGTTTGCCATCTATTACGGTTGGTTCCAGAACTGTGATCTGATTATCAGCGATCAGAATATTCTCTGCGTACTGATTTCCCTCCGGAGATACTTCCTGACCGCTGACAGTATGTGCATTTCTGGTATAAACAGAACGCACATAAACACCACCGCCCACATTTGTCATGGTATTTCCCGTCACAACCGTATCCTGATAATTCAGGCACCATATTGCTCTCTTTTTCAGATTATTAAACCGGTTGTTACTGATCGTGATATTTTTATACGGTTTATCAAACATCATGCTGTGGCTTCCAATGCCGGCAAATACATCTTCAAAGGTATTATCCTTTATCACAATGTTCTCACAGACACTTCCGTCATATGGAAGATATCCTGGGAAAATTCTCGGCATACAGGCATCCAGCTGGATACATTCCTGTCCGCCGCCTGTAAACTCTTTCCAGTAGCCCCTGAACGTACATCCTGTAATTTCTGCATTCTTCACTCCTGCAAGTTCCAGAAAATGCGATTTAAGGTTATTAAGAAATGTAACATTCTTCACTGTAACATTCGTAGCATGACCGATTCTAAAACCTACAAACCCTCCAGGTCCTCCCTTGTCTTCCACACATTCATAGTTTGAATCCCAGGTTCCGCCATCGATAGTTATATTACGGTATCCCTCGTATCCGCCTGCAGATTTCTTTGTATCGCCAAGACGGAGCAGGATTTCTTTTCGCGGTGAAGTCTTTGTTATCGTGGCACCCTCTGCATATAGATAGATATTGCTGTACATATGCAAAGTTCCCGTAAGTGTATAATTTCCGGGCGGCACGATAACTTTGCACTGCTTTTCATCCGTTGCCCTGTCCCTGGCCTGTGCCAGCAGTGTATTTAACTTTACAGTAATATCCTCTCCATCCTGCACATTCAGCACAAGTTCCTGCATATTTTCGCAGGACTGATCCGCATCCTCCGCAGAAAAAGTTTCAACGTCTCCATCACTGAAACCGTCGTCATCCCCAAATTCATTCTCTTCAGTTTTCTCTGCCGACTGCGTATCCGGTATTGACACATCTCCAAAAGTCTCTGAATCTTCTGATGAATCTTCAAACATCTGTCGTTCTTCCAGTTCAGCCGCCTGTACTTTTACACCTGCATATGGAGTCAGGCAAAGCTGGGCTGCAATGATGATACCAAATATGACTGCCGTTTTTCTTTTCATCATAGTCTGTAATCCTCCGGCTCTGTAAAAAAAGCAGGAATACCAGTGGCATTCCTGCTTGCAAATCTTCTATATATAATAGGAAGATAATTATTTAAGGTTAACCTTAGCGCCTTCAGCTTCAAGTTTTGTTTTGATATCTTCAGCTTCTGCTTTGGATGCGCCTTCTTTAACAACCTTAGGAGCTCCGTCAACCATTTCTTTAGCTTCTTTAAGACCTAAGCCAGTTACTTCACGAACAACTTTGATAACTTTAACTTTGTTTGGTCCAACTTCTGCAAGTTCTACATCGAACTCATCTTTCTCTTCTGCTGCTTCTGCTGCTCCAGCTGCTGCTACTACAACACCTGCTGCTGCGGATACACCAAACTCTTCTTCACAAGCTTTTACTAAGTCGTTTAATTCTAATACAGATAATTCTTTGATTGCTGCAATAAATTCTTCTGTTGTTAATTTTGCCATTTTAAATTCCCTCCATATAATATTATTTAATTCGGTAACTCTTCAGCATCCTCGTGGATGGTGATTTTCGAATAGTTACTAGATTCGTTTTATGCCTCTGGCATCAAAAATTATTCAGCTGCTGCTTCAGAGCCGTTTTTCTCAGCGATCTGATTAAGCACACGAGCGAAGTTTGTAATCGGAGACTGGATGCTTCCAAGCAGTTTGCCGAGAAGTTCTTCTCTGGACGGGATTCCAGCCAGTGCCTGAATACCTGCCTGATCGTTGTAGTTTCCTTCAACGATACCTGCAATTAATTCTAAAGCCGGTGCTTTCTTTGCGAATTTATCAAGGATTCTTGCAGGAGCAGTTGCGTCTGTAGCAGAGATTGCTATAGCGTTTGTTCCATGTAAGTGCTGGATAAGTTCTTCGCACTGAGTACCTTCGAATGCACGATGCATCATTGTGTTTTTGTATACTTTGTATACAACACCAGCTTCTCTTAATTCCTTACGTAAAGCAGTATCCTGTTCAACTGTAAGACCGCTGTAGTTAACAAGTACTACAGATTCTGCATCTTTCACGTTGTTGATAATTTCGTCTACGATTGGTTGTTTAAGTTCTACTTTTGCCATGAAATGGTACACCTCCTTATAGATTTTGTATACCGCTGCAAATGAGTAAATAAAAAGCCTTACTGTCTGGCAGTAGGGCTTGCGTAATCTTACATAAAAATATAAAGAATACTTAGTCCTCGGTAGGCGTTTACAACTTATGCCTTGCGGCACCTACTGTCTTCGGCAGCGTTCTGGTATAAGATAGCATATGAGATTTGGGTTGTCAAGAGGTTTTTTCGGTTTTTTGTTGATTTTTTCATTAAGGGACGCGTAAGCAGGATTCTCTTTTGGGGTTCAGTTTCGGGAGCAGGAACTCTAAGGCCTGCAAAATCTGCTAAGTGCATGAAAAAAGAAGGCAAAACTCGCCTGCGGCTCAGACAGTTGCCTTCTTTTTTCATAACGCAGATTCCGCAGGCCTAAGAGTTACTACACTCCCTGCAAGATTCACCCCAAAAGAGAATCCTGCTTACGCTGGTAGTTGGAAAATTGTCAGTATATCATAAACTATAGCAAGCCACTTAAATTAATGCATACAAAACAGTCCGTAAGGTTGTGTATTATTTTCCTGCCCACTCTTACATTGTTCCGAAGATACGGTCTCCGGCATCTCCAAGGCCTGGGCAGATGTAGGCGTGGTCATTTAACTCACGATCAAGGTGTCCACAGTAAATCTGAACATCCGGATGTGCTTCGTGGAGACGTTTGAGTCCTTCAGGGGCTGCGATGATGCACATGAATTTAATGTTTTTTCCGCCCTGTTTTTTGACAAAGTCAACGGCTGCTTCTGCGGAGCCACCGGTTGCGAGCATTGGATCTACGATCACTGAAATTCGCTCATCAATTGCTTCCGGGAGTTTGCAGTAGTATTCGTGTGGTTCATGGGTTACAGGATCACGATAGAGTCCTACATGGCCTACTTTTGCAGATGGCACAAGTGTGAGAATACTGTTTACCATTCCAAGGCCTGCGCGGAGCACAGGGATAACCGCCAGCTTCTTTCCTGAGATCATTGGTGTCATGCAGGTTTCAATAGGGGTTTCTACTTCTACATTTTCTACAGGAAGATCCCGGAGAGCTTCGTATCCCATGAGGATTCCAATCTCTTCTACTAATTTACGAAATTCATTTGTTCCTGTGTTTTTGTTTCTCAGCATGGATATTTTATGCTGGATCAGCGGATGATTCATAATATAAACGTTTTCCATTATCTTAATTCCTCGCTTAGTTGAATATTTGTTACTTTTTATAAATTCTACATCTGCTTACGTACAATGCGGTATTCGTCACCCATCTTGAAGTATGGACACTGATTGAAGTTTCCGGTGATGAACTTCACCATTTCATCTTCGTCAAGATTTATTTCACAGGTGTAGCATTCATAGTCATCATCATAACTGTAGTTTACACAATATTCGCAGTTTACTGCATCGGACATTATTTACTCCTCTCTTTGTTTCCGGCATATTTCATTTCTATCCGGTATCTCCTTTTGGATTTTTTCTGTTGCCTTTGTACCTGTGCAAAGTTTGCTGTTTCTGATATACTATGGTGTTGGGATCAAAAGATATTTCTTCCCTGAACTATTGCTTATAGCAATTCCATAAAATAACTATGAGGTTACATTTATGATATTATATCATATATCTGCAAAAAAATTAATAACACGCTGTACTTTTTCAATGCTCGCAGCATCTCTTATATTATGTCCGGCTGTTTTTTCCGGATGTTCGGCAAAAACGGAAAATGTCAAAAATACGGATGCCGGTTCCCAGGATCCCATCTCTGCCACTGCGATCAAACTGAATACTGCAGTTACGGTCACTATCTATGATTCTCAGGACAGAGAGCTGCTTACAGAATGCATGAATCTTTGTGACAAGTATGAGAAAATATTCAGCCGCACCGCAGATGACAGTGAATTATATCAGTTAAACCATCGGGAACTTACACCTGTGAAGGGAACAGAGGATACTTATCAGGTGTCGGCTTCTCTGGCGGAGCTGGTTTCTAAGGGACTTGATTATTCTGTATTATCTGAGGGTGCATTTGATATTGCTATTGAACCGCTGACTTCTCTGTGGAATTTTACTGCTGAAAATCCAAAAGTGCCCAAGGACAGTCTGATCCAGGCAGCACTGCCCAAATGCAATTATCACAATATCTCTGTTGATACAGATAAAAATGAGATTACATTAAAGACAGACGATACTGCAATCGAACTAGGTGCCATTGCCAAGGGTTATATCGCAGACCGCCTGAAGGATTATCTGGTTTCTCAGAATGTAAAAAGTGCGATCATCAATCTTGGCGGAAATGTTCTCTGTATTGGCGAAAAAACAGACAATTCTGCTTTTAAGATCGGGATCCAGAAACCATTTGCAGACCGAAGCGAAACTATTGCTGTTATGGACATCAGGGATAAGTCAGTGGTTTCCTCAGGAATTTATGAGAGATGCTTTGAACAGGATGGCACTTTGTATCATCACCTGCTCAATCCTAAAACCGGCTATCCTTATGATAACGGGCTGATTGCAGTTACCATTATTTCCGATCAGTCTGTGGACGGGGATGCGCTGAGCACGACCTGCTTTGCTCTTGGTCTGGAGGATGGCATGAAACTGGCCGAGTCTCTGGACGATGTACAGGCATTTTTCGTAACTTCTGATTATGCGATTCACTATACCAGAGATTTCCAGAAAAAAATCAAAGTTACGGAAACAGAATAAATCTGTCTCTGATGACTTAAATTGAAAAAACAGAAATATAAATCAACAATTATTAACTGGTGTTTTGACTTAATCAATAGATTTTGATTTTCAAGTCATACAATCCACACTAATTTCTTGACCTAATTTGCAATTTGTAAATTTCCAGTCAAATATTTTTGCTTGTTCGCTTGACTTAATTTGTTATTCTATAAAATCTCAGTCAACATACTGCTAATTATTTCATGACTTGTATGAAACTTTTTTTGATTTAAGTCAGTATTGCACAGATGACAAAAATCCCCTGCTTATTGCTTTTCGCAACCTCCGCAGGGGACTTATCCGATTCAATTAAACTTATCACTCAGCCTGACAGTTCTTCTGACGATTATTCATTTTTAGTCTGCTATATACTGATTGCATTCAAACACTTGCAATCCATATAAGATTTCACTGATTCAGTCAGAATCTCACTCCACATCAAATTTCTCCAGACTTTCCAGTCTTGCTCTGTATTTGGAGTCATAGGCATCTGTAAACGAAGCCTCTTTCTTCATTTTTTCGAGAGCCGCTGCTGCTTTTTTAACTGTCTGGATAGTACCGGCACCTGCTACACAGCCGCCCGGACATGCCATTCCTTCCAGCAGATATCCATTATATTTACCAATCTTGGCCATCTGGAGCATCTTCTTACAGTTCTGCAGACCTTCTGCATTCATTACCTTTACTTCCCGATCAGGATCAATACGCTTCACCGCATGGACAACCGCTTCTGCCACACCACCGCTGACTGCGAAACCTCTTCCGTCAGCACTGGCACGAAACAGTGGTTCTCCTTCCGGAATATCTTTCCAGTCCACGCCTTTGGCATCAAACATTCCTGCCACTTCCTCAAAGGTCAGCACAAAATCCACATAGCTGCGGATACTCTTACGGCTGGCTTCCAGCTTCTTGGCTGCACAGGGACCTACGAAAACTATCTTACAATTCGGTTCCTTCTGCTTGATCAGTCTGGCAGTAAGAACCATAGGTGTCAGTGCCATGGAGATACATTTCGCCTGTTCCGGGAATAATTTCTTAGCCATCATAGACCAGGACGGACAACAGGATGTAGCCATAAACGGAAGTTTCTCAGGAACTTCCTCCAAAAAGTCCTTTGCCTCCTCCACTGTGCACAGATCTGCACCGACGGCAACCTCTCTTACATCTGTAAAGCCAAGTGCCTGAAATGCACCCCGTATCTTATTATTCTCCATACCTGGGAACTGACCTGCAATGGCAGGCGCCACGATTGCATACACCGGTGTTTCACTTTTTAATGCCATAACAGTCTGGAAAATCTGTCCTTTGTCTACAATAGCGCTGAACGGACAACTCACCAGACACTGGCCGCAGGATACACATTTGTCCTGGTCAATCTCTGCTCTTCCGTATTCGTCAGAACCAATGGCATTCATGCCGCAGGCCTTTGAACAGGGACGTTCCTGTTTGATGATTGCATTATACGGACAGGCTTCCAGACACTTTCCGCATTTGATGCAGGCATCTTCATCAATATGTGATCTGCCGCCTTCCATATGTACTGCTTTCTTTGGACAGACCTCCACACAGGGATGCTCCAGACAGCCCTGACAGCCCTCTGTAATCATTACCCTTTTCTCAGGGCAGGAATTACAGGCAAACTTGATCACATTGATAAGCGGCGGTTCATAATACTTTTCCTCAATAACGCTGGCCTCCACACCTTTGGAGATTGGCGCATGCTCTGTAACCTTTCTCAGTGACATCCCCATTGCAACGCGAAGTCTCTCACCAACTACCGCTCTTTCCAGAAAAATACTGTCACGATAAGTCGCAATTTCACCGGGTACAATCTTGTAGGGAAGCTCTTCCAGCATCTCCGGAGACTGGCCTTCATATGCCATCCTCGCAATTTCCGTAAAAATTTTGTGTCTGATTTCTGTTTTGGATGAATACAGTCCTCTCATTCTTTCCTCCTGATTTTGGATTTTGATAACTGTCCAGTCATTGGGCAATTATCATTTACATTTTTGGCTCTGCTGCAAAACAGCCACCCATTATTTCCTCCTGCCAGGTTTTCAGCTTTTATATAAAAAAACGAATTTCCGCTCTATTCCGTTTCTTCCTCTGCAATCATATCACCAAACTCCATCGAACTCAATACAGCATCACAATTTCATAAACTGAAAAATCATCCCCAGATTCCACTCCTCTGTTCCTCCAGATAATCCAGGATATAATTATAAATATCTACAGACACACTGTCCGGATAGTGGGTTCCGTCTACGGTGGAAAATCCCTCAGATACCAGATGGGAATATACATCTATGTAGGTAACCCACGCTCGGATTTGCCTGCATTGCCGCATTGAAGCTTTCAATCTCCGCATTACTGCAATAGGGATCATTCTGCACCGGACCTACAGACACAAAATAAGTCTGCGCTCCCCTGTTTCCCCATTCGGCAGCTTTGGAATTAATATAGCTGATATAGTCATTAACATGATACAGGTCATTAACACCCATCAGAATAATAACCGCTGTATTGTCCTCAATCTGATCTTCTACCTGCGGCACTCCTGTAGATACCATCCAGTCATATCCCATAGAAGAAAGACAGGACCAAATGCTGTCATCATTTACCGCATCCCTCAATCCCTCTGTTCTGGAATCTCCGATAAATACCAGTTTATCTGCGGAGATAGTATCCGGATGATCTGGCTTGCTTAAAGTTCCCTGATCTGCCGGATTCTGTTTATCTGTCTCAGCTTCCTGCTCTGGTGTTGGAGTAGATGTAGGTATTGGTGTTGCTTCAGGTTTTTGTGTTAGTGCCGATTTGGATTTCGGTGTTGATTTGGACTTTGATGTTGACGCAGACTTTGACTTTGCTGTTGATTTCAGTTTTTCTGTCGGTGTAACTGTCAGAGTTTTCGGTGCCGGCGGACCTGCCGCTTCTGTCCCATAGACATTTGAAAACATACAGACAGCTACAATACATGCAGTTAATACAATTTGTCCGGTTCTATATTTTTTCGTAAATATCATTCCCTTCTGCAGTAATACTTACATCCCAGGCAGCATATCCGGCCATGAGAGGATTTCTCCGGAAATAATTTCCTCGTAATCTCCCTCAATATCCTGGCTTCTGCCTGCTTCGAACACGTTTGTCTCCGCTCCCCAGACACGATCTTCATATTCCCATATATGGAATCTCAGACCGCGAAACATAAAGTCGATGCTTCCGCATCCGTTTTCCTCTGTATATTCATAATGAATTTTCTTTGTTTTTAACGCTTCCTGTACTTTTTCCAAACGCATAAAATACCTCCTGATTATCTGTACAGTACCCTCTGTAATATAATACAGATAACTTTCACTGTAAAAAAATGTTCTCGTGTACACCCATCAAAAGTCAAACAGATATTCGCAATCCGCTTCACTACACAGCTCTACATATGCTCTTAATCCTGACGCCATTATACAAAATGAATTATATCATACTCTGCTGCATAATATGTAATCTGAATGCCACTTCACAATTGCCGTTACTGTTCACTCCGTTTACAGTAACTTAGCCAAAATTCATTCCAGATTGCCTGTGGCAATAGAATTTTGGCTTGTATGTCTCGGGATTTTTGCATATTCATGCCAAAACACCTCGCGGGATAATGGTGTGTGAACAGTAACCAATTGCCCATTCTACATTCTGATCGATATTCACTCATCTTTATTTCTGTCTTTTCTTCGTTGGTATCGCCAGGATGATGATCGTAGCAATTACAAACAAAGTTCCAAGCATCATCTCTTTTTTTGGTTTTGTTTACTTTCATTGTTCGTTTGCATATTTCTGTTATCTTTCCTGTCTGTATTATTATGGATTCTGAATATTTGAGAATAAGTATAATCCGCTGTAACGACACTTGTCAAGAAAACAAAATACCGCAGAGACTTTCTTTGTCTCTGCGGCGATTTATAGCCCTGTTATAATCAGATATAATTTCCATCTTGCACACTCTGCACTGTAAATGCAGATTTCTTTTTCACGAAATCAATCGCATCTTTCACAGTAATTCCGTCAATCTGCCAGTTCGCATAGAAACCATCCAGAGTCTTTAATGTCTCGTCTTTTGCTGTATTTTCATCAAGAACAAGAAGTACGATCAGACCTGCTGCCTTAAGATGGCGGACAGTTTCTGCATAGTTTTCACTCGCTGCCGGATGATACAGATAGGTATGTTTTCCAAGTACAGTCAGTCCCTTTTCTACCTGCTCTGCAAAATCAAGAGTGATTCCTTCTTTACCGATCGGGAATTCCACTACTACCGGTGTCTGACCTTTCAGTCCTGCACGAACCTGCTCGTCCACTTTTCCGATCTGGGATCTATCCTGAGAAACAAAGGTTTTTCTCACAACACCGCAGGCAGAAGTCATATTTGTGACACGATCTATCAGAATCAGCTCACCCAGTGTTCTGTGCCTGTCAAATTCGTCTACAACGATCTTCTCTGAGAATTCCAGAGTACAGGAAGCAATCTCATTTTTCTTTAAGGTATATGCGCTTTTCTTTTCACCTGTATTAACATCCACAGAATAATTGATCTTTGTAACCAGGCCGGGGATCATCTTTGTACCGATTTTTACAAAGAAGTTCTTGCCATCCGTAAGAGCATTGTCATCCATCCAGAGGATATCTGCTTCCACAGAGTCTGTAAGAACTGCGCCGGAATCAATGGCAAGTACACATCCGCGGGAAACATCTACTTCTCTGTCAAGCTGGATGGTAACAGGCTGTCCCTGTACAGCTTCCTGAACTTCTTTATTGCCAACAAGAATACTCTTTACATGAGCTTCTTCTTTACTGGGAAGAGTAGTCACAAGGTCGCCTGCCCTGATGGCACCATTCTCAATCTGTCCCTGGAATCCGCGAAACTCATGGTTTGGTCTGCAGACTCTCTGTACAGGCATATAGAAGCCCTTCTCTGTATCTTCCTTAATGTCTACGGTTTCCAGATGGGAAAGAAGCGCCTCACCTTTATACCATGGCATGTTGTCAGATTTGGTTGTAACGTTGTCACCTTCTGTGGCAGATACCGGAATAATAGTTACATTGGCAAGTTTCAGTTCTTCTATCAGTGCTGCGATCTGATTCTCAATGTCGCGGAAACGCTTTTCATCATATTCAATAAGATCCATTTTGTTTACTGCAAATACAAAGTAACGGATTCCCATCAATGCGCAGATTCTTGCATGACGTCTTGTCTGTACCAGTACTCCCTGTGAAGCATCCACCAGGATAACTGCCAGATCTGCAAAGGACGCACCCACTGCCATGTTTCTTGTATATTCTTCATGTCCGGGTGTATCTGCAACAATGAAGCTTCTGTTATCTGTTGTAAAATAACGGTATGCAACATCAATGGTGATTCCCTGCTCACGCTCTGCCATAAGACCGTCCAGAAGAAGCGAATAATCAATGGCACCGCCTCTGCTTCCTACTTTGGAATCCAGCTCCAGGGCTTTCTCCTGATCTGCATAGAGAAGCTTTGCATCATAAAGAATATGTCCGATCAGAGTGGATTTTCCATCATCCACACTTCCGCATGTAATAAATTTCAATAATCCTTTCATTCTAGAAATACCCCTCTCTCTTTCTTCTCTCCATGCTGCCTGCTGCCTCGTGGTCGATCACCCTGCTGGTACGTTCAGAAGAAACAGCACTTAACGTCTCATCAATAATCTCATCCAGAGTATCTGCTTCAGATTCAATACCTCCAGTAAGCGGATAGCACCCAAGAGTACGGAATCTGACTTTTTTGTTTTCAATCTTTTCACCCGGACGGAGTTTTAATCTGTCATCATCCACCATAATGATATTTCCGTCTCTGTAGATGACCGGTCTTTCTTTCGCAAAATATAACGGTACAATTTCGATATTTTCACGCTGAATGTACTGCCAGATATCCTTTTCTGTCCAGTTGGAAATTGGAAATACTCGCATACTCTCGCCCTTCTGGATCTTAGTGTTATAAAGCTTCCACATCTCCGGTCTCTGGTTTTTCGGATCCCATGCCTGAGCTGAATTACGGAAAGAGAAGATTCTTTCTTTTGCTCTGGATTTCTCCTCATCACGACGGCCGCCTCCAAATGCCGCTGTAAATCCATATTTGGTCAGAGCCTGTTTTAACGCCTGTGTTTTCATGATATCTGTATATGCAGAACCATTGTCAAATGGATTGATTCCTGCCTTTACACCCTCTTCATTGGTGTAAACCAGCATATCAATTCCGTTTTCCTTTGCGATTCTGTCGCGGAATTCGATCATCTCATGGAATTTCCATGTAGTATCAATGTGAAGGAACGGGAATGGAGGTTTCTCCGGGTAAAATGCCTTCATCGCCAGATGGAGCATAACGGAGCTGTCCTTTCCTATAGAATAGAGCATAACCGGCTTTTCACACTCGGCTGCTACTTCTCGCATAATATAAATCGCCTCTGCCTCAAGCGCATCAAGATGAGATAAGTTACTCATTGCATTATCCTCCTCTGTTTGTTTATACTCGGAATCTTTTCGTACTTGAGCAAATACACTAGAGCGTGTCTGAAAAATCATTCCCGCAATCTGCACGCCCCACTTTGCGGTATATTTTGTCCGAATTCGGTTGTCGTAGCCCGCTACGACGCCCTCATCCGAACAAAATCTCCCACAAATTGTGACGCACATCTTGCGTAAAGCATTTTTCAAACACACTCTAAAGATTCTGAGAGTACATACTTGTGTTTAATATTTATTAGCGTCTTTCTTATTAACCTGAATAGTGATCTTAGTGCCATCCGGCTTCTCCACTGTCCATGTGGAAATATCCGGTTTCTCTGATACAACCATACTTGCACCTCTGCCTCCCACATCAGCTCCAAGGAAAAAGCGGATGGCATCATGCCTGCATTCCTTAATACAGGAAGTACATCCCCAGCAGTCTCTTACCTGACGGATAAAGGCTTTGTTCTCTTTATCCTTTTTGATCAGATTTCCGGGACAGGCTTCAATACATCTGCCACATCCTGCACATTTACTTTTTTGAATCCGAATGCTCATCTCTCACCTGCTCCTTTCTCTGCTGTATTCAAACCTGTATTTTCCTTTGTGATCAGGTCACGATATAAGATCTTAATCTCGCCGTTTTCCATACGGGAGTTTACATATTTCATCCACTCTTCGCTCTGCTGCGGGTAGTCTGTATTCTCTCCGAAACTATGCCATCTGGTTTCCTTTCTGGCTGCCAGATGTGCGATCACTGCCTGACACACGATCAGTCGTTCGCGAAGTTCATAAATCTGCATCAGTTCATAAGTATCTGTTGCTGCCAGAGTGTCAACTACTGGCAACAATGCTGCAATCTTTTCATCTGCCTTTGCAAGACTCATCCCGCTGTATCTGTAGTCTGTACCGATTCCTCCTGCATACTGATCCATGATCTTCTGCATGGCTTCCTCAAGCTGCTCTGCATTCATCAAAGAACGGGAAGCATTCAAATGTGATTCGTATTCTGCCTTCTTAGCTATTGTAGTTTGAGACAGCTCCTGTTCTCCGCCACTCTCTAAAGCCCCTTCCTTATTTTCCGCTGCGATCCGGTTATCATCTTTGCCATTCAGATATTCCAAAATCGCCTCTGCTGCGATCTCACCTTCTGCCAGTGCGCCGGTTACATATTTCTGCGGACATCCTCCTGCTACGTCTCCGGCTGCATATAAACCTTCAATAGTTGTAGCTCTGTTATTATCTACCCAGTAACCGCTGGCTGTATGTCCGCCTACAATATATGGCTCTGTGCCCTCAATCTCTACATTCTCTTCGGATGGTCCTTTTCCGGCTTCCATCCATTTCAGAGTCTGGGACGGTGCCATATTCAGGTAAGCTTTGTAAAGGTCCTGCTCCTGTTCTTTGGAAATACCTTCCGTTCTGAGATAACATGGACCGTTTCCTTCTCTGTTCTCCATGACTGTACCGTAAACTCGCTGGGAAGTTGTCAGACCATATTTTGTTTCATAAATATCACCATGTGCATTGACCTGTCTGGCCCCAACACCCTGAGCAATAGTTCCTGTAGGAGCAATCGTGTCCTTACATCTCAATGCAATAAAACGCATCTCAAAGGTTGTCATCTCTGCACCGGAAAGAAGTCCCATTGCATATCCTGCACCTGTGTTAAACGGAGGATACCACATCTTATGTCTGGAAAATCCCGGATTATTCGGTCTGTAAAGTCCCGCTGCACCACCTGTGGCACAAAGAACTGCTTTCGCATCAATGTCATAGAAAATATCCTCATTAACGCTAAATCCAACTGCGCCTGTGACTTTTTTGTTTTCTGTTTTATAATCTGTAATATTTACATGATTGAGAACCGTAACATTCTCCTGTTCAGCTGCCGCCTTTGCAAGGATTGGCTTCATATTTTCGCCATTGATCTTGATGTTTCGGTTTCCTCTGGCAACATATTTTCCGTTTTCGTCCTTCAGGATGACCAGCCCCAGATCTTCCATCACCTTTGTCACATGATTCAGTCTCTCTGACATGGTAAGAAGAAGGTCTTCTCTTACGATTCCATGGGCATCCTTTTTGGCATAATCCACATAATCCTGCGGCACTCTGCCTTCTGTAATATATGCGTTCAATGCATTCACGCCCGCCGCCAGACATCCGCTTCGCTTAATATTCGCTTTCTCTGCGATCAGAACTTTTCTGCCGCTTTTTTTGCCGATCACATAGGCTGCAAAGCATCCTGCCGTACCGCCGCCGATGATCAGCACATCTGTCCTGATTCTCTCTGTTCTCATTCTCTCTTACCCTTTCCTCCATACCAATGTGCCAACAAGTTGATTTTCCGATCAGTCTTGCCTCTGAATTTCTTATTTTTTCATTGTGTCAGTCGCCGCAGCCACCGTTGTCAGATAATTACAAAGTCATCCCTTACAGCCTCATTTTCGATCAGCTGTACACTGTCATCTCTCAGTGCAAAAATCCTGTAAAGGAATACATTCACAGTCTCACCTTCCCGGATATCTGCTTTCTCCAGACTTCTTCTGGCAGTTACTACGGAATTGTTGACTCTCACCTGAAGTTCCAGATTATCTCCCCTGAAAGAAACCTGTTCAACCACTCCCCGGGATACGGAAGTTTTGAACTTCTCCACTTCATCCAGTTTGGAGATTTTTACAAATTCCGGGCGGACAATGATCTTGTCTGCTCCTTTTGCCTGAGCAAAGGTATGGAAATCATCCGCATTTTTCAACACAGATGGCTGTCCGAAGAAGGACGCTGTAAAAGCTGTCTCAGGATTTCTGTAAACCCCTATGGGAGTTCCTTTCTGTTCGATCCGTCCTGCATTAGTGATAATAATCTCATCTGCCACTTCAATGGCCTCATCCTGATCATGAGTAACGAAAATACTGGTAATTCCCAGCTTCCCGATCATCTCTTTTAACCAGCTTCGCAGTTCCTGACGGATTTTTGCATCAATGGCTGCAAAGGGCTCATCCAGAAGCAGCACCTGGGGATTTGGAGCAAGGGCTCTGGCAAATGCCACCCTTTGCCTCTGACCGCCGGATAACTGGCTTGGATATCTTTTTTCCAGTCCTTCCAGCCCTACCAGTTTGATCAGCTCTCTGACTCTGGCATCAATTTTCTTCTTATCAGCCTTCTGAACCTTCAAACCAAATGCAACGTTGTCATAAACTGTCATATAGCGAAACAACGCATAATTCTGAAATACAAATCCAATCCCACGCTGACTGGCCGGAACATCATTTACCACTTTTCCATCAATAATGACCTCTCCGCTGTCCGGGGTTTCCAGACCTGCGATCATTCGAAGAATAGTTGTTTTTCCGCTTCCGCTTGGTCCCAGCAGACCAATCAGTTTACCTTTCTCAATTCCGAAATTCACATTCCTTGATGCCTGGTAAGAACCATATGTCTTATTGATATTTTTTAACTCTACATACATATCAGGCTTCCTTCTTTCCTTTATATTCAATCAGGCTTCTGACTACCAGAATGATAACTGCCATGATCACAAGCAGCGAAGATACGGCAAACGCCGGAACATACTGAAACTCATTAAACAAAATCTCTACATGAAGAGGAAGTGTATTGGTCTTTCCTCTTAAATGTCCGGAAAGTACAGATACCGCTCCAAACTCTCCCATTGCTCTTGCCGTACAGAGCACAACTCCATACAGTAATGCCCATTTGATATGAGGGAATGTGATCTTCCAGAAAATGCTCCATCCACCTGCTCCCATCAGGGCTGCCGCTTCCTCCTCATCGCTTCCTTCTGCTTCCAGAACCGGAATCAGTTCTCTGGAAATAAAAGGAAAGGTTACAAATACAGTTGCAATAATGATTCCCGGTACAGAGAATACAACTTTCATCCCTAACTTCATGAGAAAAAAGTAAACAGGACTCTGTCGTCCGAAAATCAGAAGAAAGATCAAACCTGCAATAACAGGGGAAATAGTAACCGGAAGATCGATCAGGGTAGTGAGAAGCTTTTTACCCCTGAACTGAAACTTCGTCAGTGCCCAGGCTGCAAAAACACCAAAAACAGTGTTAAAAACAACTGCAAAGAGTGTTGCCTTCACTGTAAGAAGAAGTGCTTTGATGGTGTACTCATCTGTCACTGCAGCTGCATAGACCTTCCATCCGCTCCGCAATGCTTCTGTGATCACAGTGATCAGAGGAAGAAGGAGCATGACTGCCAGAAACAGAACACTGATCACGACAAGCAGCCATTTTGTAATTTTCTCCGAAGTCTTTTCATTGTTGTCCATCAGGCATTTCCTCCTCTTAAAATTCTTGCATTTCTCTGCTGTATCATACTGTTAAGGAACAGAATAAAAAATGAAACTGCCAACATCACAAGTGCGATTGCCGTTGCACTTGAATAATCAAATTCCTGAAGCTTTGACATAATAACCAGCGGTGTGATTTCTGTATAATAGGGTTTATTTCCTGCGATAAATACAACACTTCCATATTCACCCAGACATCTTCCGAACGCAAGTCCGGTCCCTGCAAAGATCGCAGGCTTCAGTTCCGGAAAAATGACCTTCCAGAAGATAGTTGTTTTCTTTGCTCCCAGCACTCCTGCTGCCTCGCTGTAAGAATTATCCATCTTTTCCAGAACCGGCTGTACACTTCGCACAACGAACGGTATTCCTACAAATATCATAGCCACTGTAATACCTATTCTTGTGTATGCGATCTTGATACCGAATCCTGCAAAAAAGCTGCCGACAATTCCCGAATCTGAGGTCAGGGATGTCAGTGCAATACCTGCTACCGCTGTGGGAAGAGCAAAGGGAAGTTCGATCACCCCATCCATAAGTCTCTTGCCCGGAAAATCATATTTCACAAGCACCCACGCAAGAATAGTTCCCATAATTCCATTTATTACTGCTGCTGCAAAAGCACATACAAAACTGGTATAAAAGGATGCCAGCACTCTGGCCCTTGTGATGGTTTCGATAAAATCTTTAAAACTCAGCTTCGCTGTGTAGACCACCAGGCTTGCCAGGGGGATCAGAACTACCAGACTCAATATGGAAATGGTAATTCCCATGGAGAGCCCAAACCCTGGAATCACCGGTTTATTTCTTTTTTTCATAATCAATTACCACCTCTCCTGTCTCATATATTCTGTCTGTGCTTATGCTCTTGCTTCATCTTGTCTTCCTTTATCTCTCATAAATCTGATCGAAAATTCCGCCATCTGTGAAATGTTTCTCCTGCACTTTATCCCATCCGCCATAATCACTGATATTTGCCAGATTTATATTCAGATCAAACGTATCACTGTGCTTCTTCAGGATTTTCTCATTGGTGGGGCGGAAATAATTCTCTGCTGCGATCTCCTGTGCTTCGTCGGAATACAGATAATTCAAATACTCTGTTGCCACATCTCTTGTATCTCTGTAATCCACCACTTCATCTACCACCGCCACAGAAGGCTGTGCCAGAATACTTACGCTTGGAGTAACAATCTCATACTCATCCGGATAATCCCGCATGGATAGATAAGCTTCATTTTCCCACGCAACCAGCACATCTCCTTGTCCGTTCTCCACGAAAGAGGTCGTTGCACCTCTTGCGCCTGAGTCAAGAACCACCACATTCCGGTAAAGTTTCTTAATAAATTCCTTCATCTGCGCTTCATCGCCACCATACTTTTTATCTGCGTAAGCCCACGCTGCCATGTAGTTCCATCTGGCACCGCCGGAGGTTTTCGGATTTGGTGTTACTACTCCCACTCCTTTTTTCGTCAGATCGTCCCAGTCTTTGATATCCCTGGGATTTCCTTTCTTCACCAGAAATACGATAGTGGATGTATAAGGAGAACTGTCATTGTCAAATTTATCTTTCCATCCTGCCTTGATCAGCCCTGCATTTTCAATAGACTCAATATCATATTCCAGTGCCAGGGTTACCACATCTGCATCCAGACCATTGGCTACCTCAAGTGCCTGTTTCCCTGAACCACCATGGGACTGTATCACTTCCACATCATCCCCGGTCTTCTCCTTCCAGTGGTCTTCAAATATTTTATTATACTGTTCAAACATCTCTCTGGTAGGATCATAGGAAACATTAGTGATAGACACCGTTTTTCCAAAAGCCTGTACCGGCATCAGTGCCAGTACAACTGCAAGACCAAAGGCAAATAATTTTCTGATCATGTTTCATCTCCTTTAAGGTACCAGTAGTTTTTTGCATTCTCTACTTTTCATAGTTATTCGATATGTTTTATATGATATTACAAGAAATGACAGAATTTGTCAATAGTGTATTAAAATAAGTACAATTTATGTTGTGTAGATAAGAACACAAAAAAAGCAGCATCCTGAAATACAGAATGCTGCAGTCAAAATTACATATTTTTTATTCGGCAGAAGCTGCTGCCTTTTCTTTCTCCGGGAAAAGCTTTCCGAAAATAAATCTTACGAATGGTCCGGCATAAAAGATCTGCCAGAAGAATGCCATCGGAAAGTTCATTGCTGTTGTCTGGAGCCATGTGGGAATGATCTGACTTGCCGGTGCATGTTTGATCAGCACAGTTGCCGCAAAGCTCATACATGGACACATAAATGCAACGGATACTGCTGAGATTGCAAGTACAAGGTGGAACGGATTATCTCTTCTCATATCCACAATACCAAATGCAATCTTCTTTGCAAGACCACCGATGATAAAGAAATCAAGAATAAATGCAATCGGTCCCATGAATGTTAATTCATGAAAAGCTAACAGAAATGTCTCATTTGTCATTGTCCCTGTATTCAGTACAATGTTGTAGCAGATCATGGCATAGACCATTACAAACACCATGATAATCGTAAAAATAACTTCCTGAAACTTGTTTTTAGGCATAAAAATCCTCCTTAGATAGTATGAATAACATCAATTAGAGATTTGTGTTGTTCATAACCATCCAGGAGGATGTACCGTTTCCAATAATACCAAATATCTGTTTCTTAAATTTACCGTTGGTTATTATACGGACTGTTTTAAAAAAAGTCAAGGATTTTTTCAGTACCTGCAGTGTGAATCAGGGAACAAAGGTTACTGTTCACACACCACTGTCCCGCGAGGTGTTTTGGCATGAATATGCCAAAATCCCGAGACATACAAGCCAAAATTCCATTGCCGCAGGCAATCTGGAATGAATTTTGGCTACGTTACTGTGAACGGAGTGAACAGTAACGAACAAAGTTTATCTCTACAAATACGGGATCCCCGGTATCTCCGGATAACTGCCCATTCCGATCAGAAGCTCCAGACCTGTCTGTCTGGCATTTAATACCGCTGTCTTAGCAGCACTGGCATCTCCGGAAACTGCCAGGATCACTTCATTGGAATGGCTGGTTCCCTTATTCGGCGTCATATATTTCGCAATGGAAAGAGGCGCTGATTTCATCGCGGTATCTGCCATCACAAGCCCTATTGCAGCCGGAGAACCCGCCATAAACCCAAAGGCTTCTCCAACCGGTACTCCGAATGCTTTATTCAGAGCCTGTCCTGCACTGGCTGAATAGGCAAATTCCAGATGTCCACTCTCGCTGATATAGAGTTCACCTGCATATTTATTCGTAAGTTCCAAAGCCATAGATATGGCATGGCGAACATCCGAGACATCAGTTCCCCCAAGAACAATATAGTTTCCATGACCACCCCATCCCTTGGTATCCCTCGGCAATTCTATGGAAAGAACCTCTGTGTTGGTTGCTTTCACCGCATCATCGATAGCAGTGATCTGCCCTGCAGCACCTGTACGGGAGCTGAACAATCCCAGACAGCGATACTTCATTCCTACGTTCATAGTCTCCAGCAAAGTATCATCAATCCCTGAAATCACAAGCCCGATCGTATCCAGAACTGCGGTTCCTACAAATTCATTTCTTGTACAGTTTGTACTTATCTTGTGTACATCTATCATTTGAAATCCTCTCCCGTTCTTTTTCCTGTATTTACTCTGTTAATGGGTATCTTCCGTATACCGCTCTCTGAGTCAGGCAACAACTTTCTGCGCGTTTTTTCTTATAGCAATTCCATGAAATAATGATAACATGAAACCATTTTACCGTAAAGTTAGATCATGCACATTCCTTGGATTTCTGCGACTTTTCCTCCCCTGCGGAGATTGTGAATATCTGCCTGACTTATAGCAAAAGAGTCCTTCTGTTTCCCACTTTTTACTTTCCCTTCATTTTCTAAATATCACCGGTAACATTGCCCTATTCCCATTCACATATATAAATCCCTCCCCATTAATTCATTCTGTAAAGTCTCCTGTTTCTTCTTTAATGATCTGCAAAATGCTTCGATGTCATCTATAAACAAAAAGCATATTTATATTCACTATTTTCAACAAAAATCAGTTTTTATCATTATAACCTACAATTTGTCAAATATCAATTTTTTAGCTTGATTACGCTCAAGTCCTACACATATTTATCCTAGATTATTCACGGCACAGTCGTGAATAATCTAGGATTAATTATACCACCGGAGGTTTTTTTCTGAAAGCTGAAGCAATGCTGACTCACCTGCATAGCAGGTGGTTTATTTGTTTTCCAAAGCTCCATTTTTCGGATCAGCGAAAAACTCCACAATGGCAAACAGGGCTTTGCCCTAACAAAAAAACAGCAGTAAAGTGTATGTCAATCCAATCCACCTTACTGCTGCCTGTTTTTCCTGATAACATCTAACTCAATATTTGTCAAACAGATATTCACAATCCGCTTCGCTGGCTGCTCATAATTTTATGTTCAGTAACACCCTTTGCGGCATATTTACTTTTCAATATGTACTGCACCTACTGCGCGGATATTCATTGGATATACGTTCTCTTTTCCGGCAAATTCAGAAATATAGGAAACATAGTTCTCTGTTTCTTCTTCCGGCACTACGCACATGATAACACCGGCAAATCCGCCTCCATGGATACGGCAGATACCTTTGCCCAGTTTCTCAAGGAAGAGATCTGTAAGAGCAAGCGCAACAGAAATCTTCTGCTCTGTATATGCTTTGATCGGATAGCAGTTCTGAAGTAATTCCCAGGAAGATTTTCCGGATTCACTGAGTAGCTTCAGTACAGTCTCACCGTCTTTCTCTTCAACTGCTTTTGCAGCTCTCTCTACACGTTCGTTCTCTTTGAAGAAATGAATCGCTCTTAAGATTGCTCTGTCATTATCGATCTTATCCATATTTGCAAGCACTTTGTCAAGAGTTGTCTCACAGAGAAGCTCTGCTCCTGCTGCCTTGGCTGCTTCTTTCATTTCCATAGGGATCTCAGAGTATTCTTCACTTAAATCAGCATGACCTTTTCCTGTATTAACGATTACAAGATGATGATCATAATCATGGAAAGAGAAGTTTACTTTCTCATATTTTGGATTCTCTCTGTCTGAGAAGTCCAGAAGGATCGGTCCGCCAACTGCACATGCAAGCTGATCCATTAATCCGGAAGCCTTCAGCCAGTAAACATTCTCAGCATACTGTCCTGCTTTTGCATAGTTGATGTATGTCATTGCACCATCATTAAAGAAATAATTAATGATGGAACATACCAGCATTTCAAAAGATGCAGAAGAGCTTACACCTGCTGCGCGGATTACATTTGTGGTCACATAAGCATCAAAACCGGCTACTTTAAAACCGAATTTCTGAATAGCTTCCACCATACCTGCTACCAGAGATACGGTTCCCTGAGCCTTCGGTACGCTGGCAAGATCATTGATGTCTACGACAACTTCCTTGTCATATCCTTCACTGGTGATACGGATAACACTGCTGTTGTTCGGGTAAGCTGCACCGATGGTATCCATATCAATACTGCCTGCAATCACACGGCCGCCATTATGATCTGTATGGTTTCCGATGATCTCTGTTCTTCCCGGTGCTGTAAAAAATTCTGCTATATCATGATGGTAAATTTCTGCGAAATGATCAGCTACAGCCTGAAAACGTGCTGCTGATTTCTCTGCTTCGCCGTAAATACGTGTCAATTCATTTTTATTTGGAATATTCATTGTAAAAATCCTCCGTTCATTTTTCCGGTCTGACCGCTGATACATAGTTTTATGAGTACTATGTACTGACAATTTTCACGGTTTACAGTGGCAGTGCAGGTGTGAAAACCAGCGGCAGACGGGAATATGTGTATGAAAGTTTGGGAGCAGCCTTATCAGCTACACTCTTGAATTAAAGTATACCCTGCTGTGTCATAAAATTCCTTAATAATCTCAGGGGAAAATAGTAAAATCTTGCGTTTATATCTATATAAGTGTACAATATATTATATAAGTCATCAACAGCAATTTCGCATAACGGTCTTTCTCTGATGCAGCAGGTTGTCTGCAATATTTTCCGGAATTGCTATAAGATAGGATAATTAAAGATCATCATATATTCTCAATGGAGGACGCATATATAATGGCAGAGATCATAACCGACGGCTCACAGAAAGAACTGAAGAAACATGGCAGTGATGAATTTCCGCTACTGGTAAGCTACGAGAAACTTTCCGGCTACAAATCCGGCTCCTTTCTCTGGCACTGGCATCCTGAGATAGAAATCACCCTTGTCCTGGATGGACAGATTCTCTATAAAGTAAACCAGTGTACTTACCACATGAAAGCAGGAGATATCCTTCTGGGAAATGCCAATGTACTCCACGCAGGCTTCATGGAAGATATGAAAGACGGCAAATATGTTTCCATCACTTTTCTGCCAAAGATTATCTATGGTTCCTACGGAAGTATCCTGCGCAGGAAATATGTGGAGCCATTTTTACACAATTTCTCCCTTCCTGCAGTCTACATTGACTATTCGCAGCCCTGGCATGAAGTTTTTTCCGAATATGTAAGAGAAATCATAACTCTGTATGAAGAGAAAAGAGAATTTTACGAACTGGATATCACCGGAACGCTGCAGAAGCTGTGGCGCTGTATGCTACAGAATCTTCCGGAGAACCTCCCCTATACGGAACACAGCAAACTGGAACGCAACCGTATGCGTGAGATCATGGATTATCTGGAACACAATTACATGAACAAAATCCAGATGAAAGATATCGCAGAGGAAATCCACCTCTGCGAGAGCGAATGCAGCCGGTTATTCAAGAGATACATGAACGTATCCCTGTTTACATTTCTGCAGGAATACCGGGTGGAACGGAGCCTTGAATTTCTCCTCAGCTCCGATGACAGCATCATGGAAGTCGCCCAGAAATCCGGCTTCACAGACTCCAACTACTATGCCAAGGTATTCTCCAGAGTAAAGGGCTGCAGCCCGCAGAAATACAGGAAGCAGAATATACGGAAAGATATGTGAGATTATATACAGGTTATATTACTCCACAGAAACAGTATTCTGCTCCAGGTATTTCTTCAATGACGAGACATACAGATTCCCCACCTTGCTGAGGATTGAATTCTTTCTGGTAATATAGCCAATCTCCATGTCGCTGTTCTGGTTCTGCTCATCCCCTTCGAAGGGAATTGCCAGATAATCACTGCCATTAAGCTCCTCACAGATAATCCCGGAACACAGGGTATAGCCATTGAGTCCTACCATCAGGTTCAGCATAGTCGCCCGGTCCGAAGCCTTGACTGTTCTGGAATATTCATTGGTAGACAGAATCTCCTCTGACAGATAAAAACTGCTCTTATCTCCCTGTTCGAAGGACAAGCAGGGGTATTTAGCCAGCTGGCTGTAGCTGATAGATTTCTCATTTGCCAGTGGATGATTTTTCCACAAATATACATATGCCTGACAGTCAATCAAATGATGAAACTCCAGATTCGCAGAGTGGAGAAGCTTTAGCAGTGCCTTTCTGTTGAAATCACTGAGATAAAGTACTCCCACCTCGCTTTTCATGGCGCTGACGTCACTGATCACATCTGCAGTCTTTGTCTCCCTGATGGCAAATTCATATTCCGACACATCAAACTTCTGCACCATATCCACGAATGCTTTCACTGCAAAAGAATAATGCTGGGTGGAAACGCCGAATTTCTTCTTATAGGAACCACCCTCACTATATTTCTCAACCACACTCTCATACTGTCCATATATCTGACGGGCATACATCAGAAATTCTGTCCCGTCATTGGTCAGTGTCACACCACGGCCGCTGCGGTTGAATATAATGATTCCAAGCTCTTTCTCCAGTTCCTTCACTGCATTGGTCAGAGAAGGCTGGGAAATATACAACGCCTCCGCAGCTTTATTTAATGAACCAGTTTCGGAAATTGTGATGATATAATTCATCTGTGTTAGTGTCATGTTGTCTCTCCCTTACATATCCTTAGATCTTTTAATCAACTTTTTTCAAAGTATTTTCTCTGGCTGTAATAATTTTACTATATCATCTGAAGTTTCTCAACATTGCAATTTCTGCAAACAAAAAATCTCCTGTGCAGACATATCAAATCGATTTCCTATCTGCTTCAGAAGATTTTTTATGAAAAATAATTACAACAGTCTGAATACCTGCTCTGCAGCTGCAGCCATATTTGCTTTTGCAGTGTCCGGATCCATTGCTTCTTCCAGCGTGGAAATTCCGCGTACAATTGGAAAGAAAGCATCTATTCCTGCTTCATTGCAGGCAACTGCCTCCTTCGTAACACTTCCTGCAAATGCAATGGTTTTTGCGCCATATTTCCTGCCAAGCTTCGCAACGCCCACCGGGGCTTTTCCCATGGCAGTCTGATGATCCAGACGACCTTCCCCTGTCACAACCACATCTGCATCCTTCATCTCATCCTCTATATGGACAGCATCCAGAATAAGCTGTATTCCCGGTGTCAGCTCTCCATCCAGATAATTCAGAAATGCAAATCCAAGTCCGCCTGCCGCACCTGCACCTGCTGCATTCTGGTTATCTTTACCAATCACTTTGGCAGTAACCTCTGCATAGTTTTTCATGCCTGCATCCAGAACCGGAAGGATATCGGGGGTAACTCCCTTCTGCGGTCCATAAATATATGTAGCTCCCTGAGAACCGCAGAGAGGATTGGTCACATCACAGGCAATCCTGAAATTACACTGGGAAAGAAGTTCCTTCTTGTCTGAAATTTCTACAGATGCAATCCTTGCAAGTGCCTGTCCACCTTCCCCTACATCTTCTCCCTTTTCATCCAGAAATTTATATCCAAAGGCTCTCAGCATTCCCACTCCACCGTCATTAGTGGCGCTTCCGCCAATACCGATAATGAAGTCGCGGATACCTCTGCCGATTGCATGAAGGATCAGTTCTCCCACTCCATAGGTGGTAGCGGTCATAGGCTCCTTCTTATCTGAAAGTGTGATACCTGCTGCTGTTGCCATTTCCATGACTGCGGTATTACTTTCCCTGAGATATCCATAATATGCCTGAACCGGCTCATGATAAGGACCTGTAACTGTCACATCCACACGCTCTCCCTTCAGGCCTTCAATCAGCGCATCCGTAGTTCCCTCTCCACCGTCAGCCAGCGGCTTTACGACCACTTCTGCGTCCTTCTTTGCTGCAAGAATACCCTCTTTGACAGCCATTCCTGCTTCCATGGAAGTCATACTTCCCTTAAATGAATCAACTGCAACTACAACCTTCATAACTTAAGCCTCCAACTATCCATGTTATTTAAGACGGATGATACATATTATGTTCTTTCTCCAGTTCTTTATAAAGCTGCATACAGTTCCAGTTCTGATTATGCTCCGTCAGAACCGCCTTGTAATCCACAGGTGTGCCTGCTTTCCGCAGAGTGTAAAGCACCTGGTCAAACAGATTTCCAGTGATTCCTGCAAGAATCAGCATTTCCTTCTCCATCTGCTCCTGAGGGATCAGCGCTGATGGAATCTGCACCTGAGGAACCTCTTTCACTCCTGCCAGATATCCGATTGGCTGACTATAGTCCTGAGTTTCTACAGTTTTTAAACGTATCTTAAAAGGCAGTAATGCCATCTTTAACTTGCGAAGCTTCTGCTGATCCTGAAAATTTATTAATAAAATAGTTGGTTTCATATAAACACTCCTTCTGATACAAGTAAATCCCCACCCACTACTTATTGCTCTTTACAATTGAAGCAGGGACTTCCTTGATTTGGTTAAATAATTACAACTATTATACCCTCTTCACCCGCACCTGACAATCATAATAGCCTGCATAGGACTTTTTATGTCACAGGAATATTACAAAATAATTTCCGGCAACGCAGAAAAACAGGCTTCGATATCTGTATCATCGATGCCTGTTTTTCTGTGTTACAATTTGGAGCGGCATGGCTTTATCAATTACAAACTATTTCGCAGGATGTTCCTTGAGCACTTCGGAAGCACTCCCACTCAAATAAGAAAACAGCGGGAAATATTGTAATTCACACATTATTGTGGTAAAGTAGTGTCGTGCTATTTTTCCTGAACCCGGTATCTTATCACAGTTATAGGCCGCAGAAATTTTACCAGATTTGCGCATCACTCAATCCGTCTGCCAATATAGTCCTTCGGGTATCAGGAAATAAAAATAAAGAGGAGGGAACAAATGAAAAAATTCTATTCGTGGTATAAAAAACATATTACCGCAGCAATCTTTACCGGTCTGATCCTTGGTATCATTACCGGACTGTTTCTGGCAAACCGTTTCGAACCGGTACTTGCCATCACAAGCCTTATCGGAAGCATTTACATGAATGCCCTGAACATGATGATCTTTCCACTGGTCTTCTGTTCCATTATCATGGGTATCTCTAGCATCGGTAATGCCCGCACAACCGGCAAGATCACAGCCGGCGCCATGATCTTTTTCCTGTGCACCACAGCACTTGCCAGCCTGGCAGGACTGATCATCCCGCGGCTGATCCATCTCGGTGAGGGTGTTAAATTCGAGATGGCAACTTCCGACATCCAGGCAACTGAGATGACCAGCATTCTGGACACCATCAAAAACTTGATCCCATCCAATCCGGTTGCAGCTTTCACAAACGGAAATATGCTTCAGGTACTTGTATTCGCAGTCATCGTAGGCTTCACACTTATCGCTATCGGCGAAAAGGGTACTGCACTTCTGAAAGTCATCGATTCCTGTAACGAAGTCTGTCTGAAAGTCATCAGCACAGTTATGTACTTCACACCTATCGGTGTATTCTGTACTATCGTTCCTGTTGTAGAAGCCAACGGTACAGAAACCATCATTTCACTGGCAACTCAGCTGATCATCCTGTATGTGGCATTCTTCGGATTTGCCCTGGTCATTTACGGCGGCTCCGTGAAATTCATCGGCAAAGAAAGCCCTGTGAAATTCTTCAAAGCAATGCTTCCTGCCGCTCTGAACGCATTCGGAACCTGTTCCAGTTCAGCGACCATTCCGATCAGTAAACAGCGTATGGAAGACGAAATGGGCGTATCCAACAAGATCACAAGTATTGCCATTCCTCTTGGCGCTACTGTAAACATGGATGCCGTATCCATCCTGATGTCATTCATGATCATGTTCTTCGCCAATGCATGCGGAATTAACGTAAGCATTTCCATGATGATCATAATCCTTCTGGCAAACGTACTCCTGTCAGTCGGAACCCCGGGAATCCCGGGCGGTGCCATCGCATCCTTCGCAGCCCTCGCAACTATGGCAGGCCTGCCGGCAGGTGTTATGGGTGTTTATATCAGTATCAATACACTCTGCGATATGGGTGCTACCTGCGTTAACGTTATTGGCGATATGGCAGGCTGTGTAGTTCTGAAAGAGAAAATTAAGCTTGAGGATTAATACATAAGGAATACAAAAAAGTTGTTGTATCTTTTCATATTGGAAATGAAAAGTACAACAACTTTTTTATCACCCTTTAACAGCTCCGCTCATTAAACCATTCTCTATTTTTTCCTGGAAGAAAATATACGCAATAATTACCGGAATGGTTGTAAGACAAATTCCTGCCATGCTGGAACTATAATCTGTACTGTATTCTCCAAAAAATGCAAGAAGTCCCATAGAAATAGTACCTTTATCTTTATCAGAAATAAAAATAAGAGGAAACAACAGGTTATTCCATACCTGTATAAAATTAAAAATTGAAACACTTACAATTCCCGGAACTGACAGTGGCAAAATCATCTTAAAAAATACTTGATAAATATTTGCTCCATCAATTACCATCGCTTCTTCTAATTCTGTCGGAATTCCATTCATAAATCCAGTAAGAATCAAAATTGTCATTGGAAAACAAAACGCCGCATAAAGCAAAATCAATACCGGATAATTATTCATAATTCCAAGTTTTCCAAAAATATAAGACAACGGAATTAATACCGCCTGAATAGGAATCATCATTCCTGAAATAAACAGTAAATATATTTTTGATTTTCCGCGAAACTTAAATTTTGCCAGAACATACGATGCCATTGCTCCAAAAAGACATGATATCGCAAGAGTTCCAACTGCAAGAATAATTGTATTCAAAAAATATCTTCCTATATTTCCCACATTCCATGCAGTTAAATAATTTTCTATCCGTAATTTCTTAGGTAAAGCAGTAAATGATGAAAATATTTCCAAATTTCCTTTAAAAGAACAGAAGATTGAAAATACCATCGGATAAATATTGATCAAAGCAACTATAATAAATATCAAAAATCCTATATAATACCCTGCGGAATGTTTTTTTGTTTTCATGATCTATCCCCCCTAATATTCTATGGATTCTTTCTGATT